>VXRG01000036.1 GCA_009838625.1 Caldilineaceae bacterium SB0664_bin_27 | reverse complement strand
TGCGGCCGGGCCGGTTGGGGGCGGGACGCGGGGTTTGCGGGGGGGGTCGCGGGCCTGAACGCCAGTGGACGCGAGATGGGGGGATTTGGGGGGGACTCCGGGAGGAATTTCGGGCGCGAAGGGCAGGGGACAGGGTTAGGGGCTAGGCGCTTGTGGCTTAAGACAGCGGGAGGGCAGTCTTGGGGGTGGATGCGCGATTTGCGGGGCGTGTTGTGAGCTTGTACGAGAGATGACGAGAGATTGGTGGATTTGGGGTGGAATCCGCGAGGAATTTTAGGCGCGAAGGGAAGGAGTATACTACTGCTAGCTTAGGGTTGCAGTTACGACGATTATATTCTATTTGACTGTTGAACCTCGGCGCAAGGGAGGCGCTCAGCGACAACAGCTGCTGTCTAACCGTTTGCTAGTCGGTCTGGTGATCTGGTTCAGGCTCTGCCAGGTTTCTGTTGTCTCTTATCATCACGAACTGGAATCCCGGGGCTTTATCCGGTTTTGCCCCATCTCCATTGCCCGTTTCCTGCTCTTCCTGGTTTCCCGGGTCTGTCTCCGATACTGTCCGGTCCTCAGTGGCTGCTTTCAAGTCTGACCGGTTGCCTGCGTCTGCTTCCCGCTCCGTCCGCTTTTCCGCTTCTCTTTCCCGCTCTACCTGTCTGCGTTTGTCGTTTTCGCTTTCAATGATCTCTTTGACTCTGCGCCGCAGGTTCTTGACATAAATGAGCTGCTCTTGCAGGGCTTGCTGCGGGTTTTCGTGCGTGGAGCAGTAACTGTCGCGAGGAGCGATGATCTTCACCTTGTCCGGGAGCCTGGTGAATGGCTGGCCGGTCATCGGGTCGTACGGGGCCTCGGACACGCGCGCCAGTTTGGTCAGCGTGTCCTCGAGATCTTCCTGCACTTCTTCCAACCCTGCGCTGAGCGTGGGTAGATCGGGAAGGTCGGACTCTCCACGGACATACTCAGTTAGTTCAGCGTCCACTACTTTCAGGCACGTCTGTCTTTCTTCGACGTATTGGAAGCCGAAGCGGAGCCGCCCTTTTTCGTTCAGGATGACTTCGGGTGGGTCATCCTGCATGAACGGTTCCATGAAGCGGGCGAAGCCCTGATCGACGAGGGATTCGCGGCGGAGCCGGTCCCGCATGACCCTGATGTCGTCGGCGGCTTCGAGGACTTCGAGGTCGGTCTGCACGTCTAGGCGTGCGGCGGCCTCAGCCCGTATCTCCTCGGCGCGGATAAGATCCATTTCCTCGTTGGCGAAGCGGCGGAGCTCGATCAGCGTCTTGGCGGCGCGGGACAGGGCGTTGAGGCCGGCGGGCGTGGGGTCTTTTTCCGCCAGCCGCCGCATGTAGTCCACTATGTGGTCGATAGGTTCTTTCAGATGTTCGGGCATACGCTTGTCGCGGCGCACCGCGGTGGCAGAGTTCTTGCCGCCCTTGGAGCGCCACTCATGGGCCTGTTCGGGCGGCGCGCCGTGGGCGAGGCAGTAGCCGTCGTACTGTTCGAGAGCTACTCCCTGGCAGGGGGTGCCGTCCTTTCTGGTTCCTTTGCAGAGCATTTTGGCCACAGGTATTATCCTCCCTGGCTCGTGGATGTCACCGGTTGTGTGTCCGGATGGCTGGGAATGCGGTTGGTCCGGCGCCTCGTACAATTCGACGATCTTCGTGTGCAGGTCAGGTAGTTTGGCCATAAACGCGAGAAGGCCCGGACCATGATAGAAAACGTCTATCACGGGACCAGACCTCGTGGTAACCACCGGCGTGCGTTTTTGCTTCTTGGGGACACTCCGCTGGATCAATATTGAATTCGGTTGTAGTCTAGCACAAACTTTCCGCCGGCGCAACCGCAGTGGATGGTGGATTGTGGATAGTGGATAGTGGATAGACCGGTAGCGGTCGGTGGTAAGAGGTGGAGCGGCTTGTGGGGCGAGGGCAGGGACATGGGGGAAATGCAGTGGTCCGAGGCGGCGGATTCTCTGCCGGGAATTGTATCCGGATCTGACCATGGCTTGGTTGCTCCCAGTGGCCTACGTTAGTTCGCCCCCATTTGGGGAGGCGCCCGCGTCTTCTGAAAACCTTGCCTCCGAGAGGGCCTTCACATATAATTTGCTGAATTAGGACCTACTCCAATTTCCCGACAGGAACTGATCGAAGATGGATGCGCACGCACAGCCTCGCCAGCGATTGCTATATCTGCATGCCCGCACTCCGAGCGTGTTTTCGGAGATACTGGGGTACACTCTGATTGAACCGGTCAAGGGATTCAGAGTTGAAATCAGCGGCGGAGCGTTCGAGTGGCCCTACACGACCGTTCATGAAGCCGTAGTAGACGGCTGGCAGATTGTTCAGTTTCCTCACTTGCAGTCCCCTTTCAGCGATACCGATCTCGATGTCGTCGGCTATGAATTTATACTTCAGAAGATGGAGGTAATTCCATGACTGCTACCGATTATCTGTTGACTGACGTTGACATGGCGCTCTTCCTGGTCAATGGCTTCCATGTCGTCGAATTGGATCTGCCTGCCGGCCTAAACAAGCAGATATCTGAAGAGCTAGATGGACTGACCGCCAACCCGGGCGACGCAATTACCGAGTCGGTTCCCGAGCTTTGGCAGGTTGTCGAGCATCCGCAGGTACGAGGCGCCCTGATCAGCCTACTTGGCGAGGATTACACTGTAAATTCCCACCGGCACTGGCACTGCAAACTGCCCGGGTCCGGCGATATGCAGTGGCACCAGGACGGCACAAACAACCGCGGCACGACGATCGATCGCTTGCTGGGGCTCTACTACCCGCACACCATCACTCCGGAGATGGGCCCTACTGTCATCGTTCCGGGAACCCAGTTTCGAAACGCGCCGACTGACAGAATGGCGACCTACACTAACATTCGCGGTCAGGTGCCCCTGACTGTACAGGCTGGTACTTTTGCAATCACTCACTACGATTTGTGGCACGGCACGGCTTGCAACAGTTCGAGTGTCAAGCGCCACATGATCAAGTTTCTGTTCAACCGCACCAGTGAGAACAGCGCTCCCTCATGGAACCATGACCCGGAGGCACTGAACCGGACGCGCGATTGGGACGCACGCGACAAAGCGCAGGATGCGGTTAACATACTTTCTTTTGGCAATCCTTTGGGGGTCTCACAGAGCGACCACTACAAGGAGCGGATCATCCGCCACGCATGCTGGCAGGAGCTGATGGGGAATCGGGAGCAACAGGAAGAACGCCGATTCTAGAAACTCGTATAAGAAAGCAAAGTTGAGATTTCAGGTCAGACTCTGCAATGCACAGAGATTCCTGTCTTTGAAGTGAACCATTCTTCTCACTGACACGATCCGCCGACCAGTTGAAATCAACAAGAGAGCAAACTTAAATGGATGAGCTTTCCAGTCTCAACCGGGAACGCTGGAACGGATTGTCACGCGCCGGAGTCCTGTACTCGAGGCCCAAATTAGAATTGGACGAAGCCGCTGCGAGAGAGATGGTTGACGAGGCGGGCTTGCTAGGAGAAGTGCGCGACAAGCGCGTTCTCGTCCTTGCAGGAGGCGGGGGACAGCAGTCGGCTGCGCTTGGTCTGTTAGGCGCAATAGTGACAGTACTTGATCTGTCTGATGAGCAACTCGAGAAGGATAGACTAGCTGCCGATCACTATGGGCTCTCGCCCGTCCTGCTTCAGGGAGATATGCGAGATCTTTCCCGTTTTAATAGGGACGCCTTCGACATTGTCTACCAGCCCTTTTCGATCAACTTCGTGCCGGATGTCCGCCCAGTCTTTGCCGGCGCGGCCCGTGTTCTCAAGGCAGGCGGGCTCTATCACGTGCAGTGGCACAATCCCTATACGCAGACCTCCAACCCCGACGACTACGATCCGGACAGGGGCTATTCATCCAACTCGATTTACAGGGATGGCGAGGTTGACGTGAGGACCATCTATGGGACTGACACCTGGGGCGTTGAGACCGAAGATGGCACCAAGATAGAGGTGCCTGGTCCGAGAGAGTTTCGACACACGATGCCGACGTTTGTCAACGGCCTGATATCAAGCGGGTTCGAGATTCTGGCGTTTAGCGAGCACACGACCTGGGAGGAGGACCCGGAGCCGGGCTCGTGGGAGCACTTCAAGGCGGTCAGTCCGCCTTACCTGGCCTTCTGGACGAGGAGGAGAAGCGGAGGTGAGCGTTGATCACCCTAGTGGAAGCTCTAAATTACCGTTGTCTCAGATACATTTCAAGACCGCTCAAGCCATTTCACGTCCTAGTAGGTCCGAACGCTTCAGGTAAAACAACCTTTCTTGACGTGGTCGCATTTCTTCAGGAATTGGTATCTGAAGGGCTGGAAGCGGCTTTGGAGAGTCGCACCAATAATCCGCAGGATCTGCTCTTCCGACGCAATGGGGAGAGGTTTGAACTGGCGGTAGAGGCACTTATACCGGAGGGAATGCGTAAGTCAACTGCGAGGCGAGTGCTAGATTCAGTTCGGTATGAAATTGCAATAGGCTTCGACGAAACCGATCGCCAATTCGAATTCAAGGCTGAAAAGCTACTACTCAAAGAGACAGGCAAGTATGACACAGAACTCCGATCGCTCTTTCCTCAAAACTTAAGCCCTCCGACTACACTGGTGACCCCAAAAGGAAAACGAAATGTCAAAGCTGTGATCAATAAAGTGCCCGGAGGAAACGACAACTTCTACAGCGAGGCTTACATTCAGTCGGGTAAAGGATGGGCCCCGTCGTTCCGATTGGGTACCCAAAAATCGGCCCTTGGCAATCTCCCGGAAGTGGAGAAGGATTTTCCTGTAGCCACGTGGTTTCGAGAGCTTCTCCAAAGCGGTGTGCAACAGCTCGTCCTAAACAGCCTCATGATCAGGCGGCCCAGCCCGCCCACCAGGGTATCAGGATTCCGGCTAGATGGATCAAACCTGCCATGGGTTGTCGCTCAGTTGCGGGAAGAAAGCCCGGAACGCTACAGTGAATGGATTGCCCACTTGCAGACGGCCCTTACAGATCTGGTTGACATAAGGACTGTAGAGCGGCCGGAGGACAGACACTGCTATTTGGTCTACGAATATGAGGGAGATTTGAGAGTGCCTTCGTGGCTGGTTTCTGATGGTACTCTGCGTCTGACAGGCCTCACTTTGCCGGCCTACCTTCCTGATCTAGAGGGAATATTCTTAATTGAAGAACCGGAGAATGGCATTCATCCCCGCGCTGTTGCAACTGCATTTGATTCTTTGTCGTCAATGTATGAGTCACAGGTTTTGCTTGCAACGCACTCGCTGATGGTACTAAATGCGGCCGAAATGGATGATTTGCTCTGCTTTGCCAAAGACAAGTCAGGCGCTACTGACATTGTCTTTGGTTCCGAGCACCCTATGCTACAGGACTGGCAGGGAGAGGTAGCATTGGGAACACTTCTCGCATCAGGCGTTTTAGGATGAAAGACTTGATCATTTTGGCAGCAGATAAGAGCATGGAACAGACTTTGAAAGGCGTGTTGGGGAGACCGGACGCATTAGGAATCCGGCCAGTTACTTTTGACATTCTCGTACATCCCGAGCGTGATCCAGGTTGCGCACATCGCGGGGTAGGGTTTCTCGACAGCTCAGGATTCTCTAACCGATATTGCTGCGGTCTGCTCGTTTTCGACTACGAAGGGTGTGGGAAAGAGCAATTATCGCCTCCGAAATTGCAAGAGAATCTAAATGAGGAATTCGCCCTTTCAAACTGGAAGGATAGGGCAAAGGCTATTGTCATAGTTCCGGAACTGGAAGCGTGGCTGTGGCGAGACTCACGCCATCTCGAAGAGGTTGTAGGCTGGAAGACCGAGCACCGAGGTCTATATCGTTGGCTACGCGAAAACGACTGGTTGAAGCAGGGAAACTTAAAGCCAGACAGGCCCAAAGAAGCCTTTGAAGCTACCTTGCGCAAAACGAAGAAGAGGAGAAGTTCATCCTTATACCTGCAGATTGCACAGAGAGTTTCCCTGGCCAAGTGTGAGGACAGGTCATTCCAAAGTCTCACCGAGATCCTAAGGGCTTGGTTTCCGATAGCGCGTTGACAATGTTCGGCTTTGGCAAAGTCAGATGCGCCGCCTCAGACTTGCCGAGTACTTTAGCCTACCGGAAGCACAAACGGATCCGCAGTCTTCCCGATTTCTTCGCTCAATAGCTCGCGGTGCTCTGACAGAACCTCTCGGTAGGCAACCTGGTAGGCCAGGTTTTCGGTTTCGCCGGGATCGTTTTCCAGGTCGAAGAGCAGTTCCGGGCGCTGACCGTGCGAGAAGGCGATATATTTGTAGCGGGCCGTGCGGATCATGCGGCCCTTTTTTGTTTCATCGTCCAGAAAGGGCTGCAGCTCCGTCACAATATGAGAGCGCCCCGCCAGTGCGGGATTCTCGATCACCGGGCGCACACTTTGCCCGTCTATTCCTTCAGGGGCGGCGATGCCTGCGTAGTCGCACAGAGTCGGCAACAGGTCTACGCCGGAAACGAGATGCGTGCGGTCCACCTGGTTCTCCGGAACCGCCCCGGGCAACCGAATCACGAACGGCACATTTACGACCTCCTCCCAAAGTATCAATTTGGTGACCCACTTGTGAGCAGCCACCCCTTCGCCGTGGTCACTTGTCAGTACGACTAATGTGTCGTCGGCGAGACCGCTCTCTTCAAGCGCCCTGAGCAACCTGCCAATCTGCTCATCGACCCGTTCGGTCAGGCGATTGTAAACATAGAGGTATCTGCGCCAGTCGTTCTCGTCCCATTTGTGGGTCCAGCTCATTTCGGGGCCGTATTCGGTTCGATGGCGGCAGAAACTGACAAATTCCGGCTCATCAGGGACTGGCAGGAAGTTGGTAGGCAGAGGAGGCAACTCGCTGTCGGAGGGGACATCGACAATGTGGTGCCATTCCATTACCCAGTAGCAGATGTCATGGGGATTGTGGAGGGAGGCAACGAGTAGGAAAGGGACATCGGAGCCGGAGTCTGTCGGGGCCTGATTCTGCAGAAATTCTACTGCATGGTCTGTCCAAAGGGGGTCGGTGTCGGTTCCAAGTTGACGGGGAGTTCCTTCCGGGTATTCGTCGCAGAGGAACTCGAAGCCCAGCCTTCCCCCGACTTCCTCGACGCCTTGCCTGGGATTCTGCCCTAGATGCAGCTTGCCGGCGTAGTAGGGTCGGTAGCCGGCCTGTCGAAAGTGCTGGCCCATCGTAGTAATGCCAGGTTGGACGGC
This sequence comes from Caldilineaceae bacterium SB0664_bin_27, assembly GCA_009838625.1. Lineage (GTDB taxonomy): Bacteria > Chloroflexota > Anaerolineae > Caldilineales > Caldilineaceae > Bin5. The sequence continues at coordinate 56,194 of VXRG01000036.1, read as the reverse complement.
AGGACCGTTGACCTCTACACCGGTCCTATGTGGGAGCCGACCGGTGAGCAGGCTGCCCCGTGAGGGACCGCAGACAGGTGAGGCGCAGTAGGCGTTTCGAAATGTCAACCCGCTATGGACGAGGGAATCCATGTGCGGCGTGTGCAGGAAGGGATTGCCGTGGGCGCTAAGTGCCGCTTGCGTCTGCTGATCGGTAAGGATGACCAGTATATTGGGTTGAGTTGCCATAAGGGGCTCGCTTGTGTTCTGTTGAGCATGAGAAAAGCCTTGACCGACTTGCCCAATTTGACCCCATGTAAAAGCCGTTGTCAATGAATTCCAATTCTCGGCAAACGGGAACGGCGCCCTGAATGTCCATTTCGCAGTACCAGTGGCGACAGAGCCTTGCCTCGAAGAGTGGGCGAAACGAGAAGGTCCCTACCCCAACTTGTTCATACTTTTCAGGTATTCGGCGTCGACGCCATGGATGCGCATTTCGATAAGTCGGTCCAGCGTGAGCCCCTCCACACCCAGGGCTTCCATTTGCCGAATATAGTCGGGAGTCACCCCATGGATACGCATTTCGACCAGCTTGGGTACGTTCAGGTCGGCGTATCCCATTATCTGAAGCTCCCGCACATAATCGGGAGTCACCCCATGAATCCTCATTTCGATCAGTTGGTTCACGGAAGGATCCAGCCCCGCAGCCCGAATCTCCAGAACATAATCTGGCGTTACACCATGGATGCGCATCTCCACCAGTTTGTCCATTGAGAGGTCGGTAAGACCCAGCTGGCGAATACGTTCGATGAACTCAGGCGTCACGCCGTGAATCTTCATCTTCGTCATCTTTGTCAGATCGACTCCGGATAAATCTCCCTCTGACGCGCCCGAGGGCTGGGGCTGACCCAAGGGATCCCTCTTAAGCGGTTGGACAGGAGACGAAGCAGTTTGCTGTTCCTCTGAAAAGTCCGGCTGCTCGATAACGTCGAGGAGCGCGGTTGCTTCATCTACTGTAATTTTTCCCTCTTCCAGCATCCTCAGTACGGTGATCCGCTCCTGCGCCATTTCTTCTGCTCCTTCATCTCTTCTCAGTTTATCTGGTTTGCGGTCTTTCGCCTCGTTACACAGTTGACTACAGTCGTTCCAGCCTCGATAGGCACACCATCCGGCATGCTTTCTTCACTGAAGCTGGCCAAGGAGCTCAGCCGCTTCAGCGGCAGTCAGTTCACCACCGCTGACTCTTTCCAGAATCTCCTGCCGCTGGCTGGCGAACTCGTCCTGCTTCTCGGATTCAAATCCAAGGTCGGTTATCAGGTCATTGATGCGACTGCGAATAATCCAGTAGGAGATGCCAAGCTCACGTTCCATCTCCTTTACGTTGCCGCGATTCCTGACGAAGACCTCCAGGAACTGAGCCGTCTCGGGGGGAAGGCGGCAGAAGCGGCAGGGCGCGAAGCGGCCGGTTACTTCGGTGTCGCAGAAAGTACACGAAACACGTGTTACTTCAACCGCCCCTCCACACGAAGGGCACTCTTCCAATACTTTGCGCACGTCATCCTCCTTCCTTGTTGATGCATTCTAGCAATTTAGATGCCCCTTGTCAATACATTTGGTATTTCTTTTGTCTTTTGTCAAATATTTTGAAGCATCGTTACGAATTTTGGTTCGAATCTCTCGCAGCGGTTTACCGAATTCTCAATTGGAGACGCCTTGTGCAGTGACATGTCTCTTCCCCTCCTTTGCCAATTATTGCGCGATGGCAGACAATTCGGGCTACAAGCGGGATGTGTGGGCTTCACATCTTGCTTTCCCACAATAGTGCAAGGAGTCTCCTACATGCTTACAAAATCGTTTGGAAAACTCGGCTGGCCCGTCTCCGCGGTTGGGCTGGGTGCGTGGAACATTGGCAATCAGTGGGGCGATATCGACGATGCAACGGCTTGGTCAACCGTGCGGGCTGCCTATGATGCCGGCATGACCCTTTTTGATGTCGCCGAGTCGTACGGCATTCCCAACAGCCTCTCAGAAATGCGGGTCGGACAGGCGCTCAGCGGGATTCGCCACAATGTGATCCTGGTCAGCAAAATCGGCAACTGGGCTCAACGTACGGGCGGCGAGATTCCCAAGAACAGCGTCGACTCGATCCGTATATCGGGCCACGCCATCCTGGGCCGACTGCGAACTGACTGGGTGGATGTTATCCTCTGTCACAAGGGAGATCTAGGCGACCCGAAGGTCTATCTGGAAGGGTTTGAAGCGCTGAAGGATGAGGGCTGCTTGCGCGCCTACGGCATTTCGACCAACGACCTTGAGGTGCTCAAGCGCTTCAATCGCGAGGGGACTTGCAGCGTAGTTCAGGTGGACTACTCTCTTCTGAACCGCGGACCCGAGAAGGCGTTCCTGCCCTACTGCCAGGAGCACGGAATCGCGGTGATGGTACGAGGTCCTCTGGCCAAAGGCCTGTTGTCCGGGCGCTATTCGAGGGGGGCAGTGTTCACAGATACCGTTCGGGCAAGCTGGAACGAAGGCGGCGCACAACAGGACCAGTTCGAGGCCCAGGCTGCACGGGTAGGACGGCTCGGCGAGGTTGTATCTCCTGGCAGAGAGATGGTACAGGCTGCGATTCGCCATACTCTCAGTCATCCGGCTGTATCAGTGTCGATCCCCGGCGCCAAGTCAGCTGAGCAGGCGCGTACGAACGCCGACGCAGGCAGCCGGGCGCTTTCGGACGAGGAAGGGAACAGGCTGCGGGCGGCGGTTGAGGGTTAGCAGAATTGCTGGATATTGAGGTCACGTCTCAGTTTCCTGAAACAGCGAGAGTTTTTTCTAATCAGGCATTTCCGGTGCAGGGATCGTGAGATCTCTTGTTCGGCTATTTGGTGAGGAGCTTGCGCATTCATTTTTGCCATCGCATGGTGAGATTGGGGGAAGAACAGGGAGAAGCCATGAAAATTACTGACATCAAGACATATCCAGCATGGGTGGGTCAGCGCAACCAGATGATTGTCAAGGTTGAAACTGACGAGGGTCTGCATGGTTGGGGAGAGGCGGGCCTGTCCGGCCGTGAGTTGGCTGTGACAGGTGCGGTGAACCATTACCGGGAGTTCCTTATCGGCCGCGATCCGCTGAGGATAGGGGCACTGTGGCAGGAGATGTACCGCAGCCAGTACTTTGAAGGTGGTCGCGTGCTGACCGCGGCTATCTCTGCTATAGACATTGCCCTGTACGACATCGCCGGCAAGGCGCTCAATGTCCCTGTGTACCAGCTGCTGGGAGGAAAGCAGCGGGAACTGGTTCCCTGCTTTGCCTCGACCGGAGGATCGACGAAAGAAGAGTTGATCGAGAATGTCAAGCTGTTGGTGGAGCTGGGCTGGCCCGCCATCAGAGCCGGCCGCAGCGCGGCCAGTGATGAGGGCGAGCCTGACTTCATCTTCGAACCGCGCGAATCTTTGGGCATTACAGCCCAATGGCTGACGGCCGTGCGCGAGGCGATTGGGCCGGAACCGGTGATGGGCATCGACTACCATCACCGCTTGAGCGTGGCAGAGGCTGCGTCCTTCTGCCAGCGGATGCCTTCGGGCACTTTGGATTTTCTCGAGGAGCCGATTCGTGACGAGACGCCCGAGGCCTACGAGGCGCTGCGCAGCATGACCGACGTCCCTTTTGCCATAGGCGAGGAGTTTTCCAGCAAGTGGCAGTTTTTGCCCTACATTGAGCGGGGCATTGCTCAGTTTGCGCGCATCGATGTCTGTAATGTAGGTGGATTGACCGAGGCGGTCAAGGTTGCCGGCATGGCCGAGGCGCATTACATCGACCTGATGCCGCACAACCCTCTCGGCCCAATCTGCAGCGCGGCAACAGTTCATCTGGCGGCGGCGGTGCCAAACTTTGCATGGCTGGAGGTGCGGGTTTCGCCGACCGAGGAAGGCAGATTCTACGATGAAGAGTGGTTTCCCGAGCAGCCGGAGCTGGACGGATATTACTATGTCGTGCCAGACGGCCCGGGCCTGGGTGTCGAGTTCAACGAGGAAAGGGCGCAGAAGGAAGAGTTTCGTTTCTGGGAGGCTCCCCATTTGCGCCGGCGCGATGGGTCGTATACCAATTGGTAAGTCGGCAGGTCAGGCCATCACACACACTATTTCTCCCGCCGCTTACAGATAGTGTTTCTCAACTGCGGGAGGCGGAAAGAACATTTCGATGAATGTAAAGCAGGCAGTGCCCTTTTTCAAGGTTGCGGACATGGGAGCGTCTATCCGTTTCTATGTAGACGGATTGGGCTGCGAAGTCACGCAGAAGTGGGAGGTGGATGGGCAGTTGCGTTGGTGCTGGCTGACATTGGGAGAGGCGGCGTTGATGCTCCAGCAGTTCCCAACCTCGGGTCACGATTCGTGGACCCCTTCGGGGCAGGTAGGCGAGGGGGTCACCGTCGTCTTCATCTGCGAAGACGCGTTGCAACTCTACGAAGAGTTCAGAGCGCGTGGGCTAGATGCTTCGCTACCGTTTGTGAGCAACGGCCTGTGGCTCACATCTCTGACCGATCCCGACGGATTCCGGTTGGATTTCGAGAGCGATACAGACGTGCCCGAGGGTACCCGCTATGAAGAGGAGAGAGAGTAAACTAAGAGCACCCAGGCAAGACGCGGGCCGTAGGGACATCGACACGCGCATCGTCCTTGTGGGAAGTTAGTTCAGACTTTTGCGGGCTCCCAAACGCCTCACACGAGCGGTCAGTTCTTCCAAGAGGCGGCGGCTCCGCTGCCGGAGATTGGAACGGGAACTGACCGCGGTCTGGTTGCCGCCAGTAGAGTACGATCGTTTGCCCTCATTTAGGGATGCACCAGCAGATGGGCGTATTTGACTTATACGTCCTTGTTCAGTACAATTGCGCCTTGTTGGATAAGCGGCGAAACAAAAGATGTCGGGATGAGGCGCGCGGCCGCACAGGCGGCTAAGACTACAACCAATGAGAATTTCGGAAACACCGTCCCTGTTGACCTGCATAAAGAGCAAGAAGCGGAATCCAGACTGACCTGTCTGTTGTTTGCGCCTGCTCAGACGTTGCAACCGTAGCGACCGGCCATTCCAGACAGGATGGACCGGTTTTTTGTTGCCAGAAAGATCGCCGGGAGCGCGAGCATGAGTCTTGAACAGTTTTCCATAATTGAATCGACACTGCGAGAGGGTGAGCAGTTTGCCAATGCCTTCTTTGACAGCGGGCAAAAGGACGAAATCGCCCGGCTGCTGGATGCCTTTGGCGTGGAATACCTGGAGTTGACATCGCCTGCCGCGAGCCGGCAGAGTCGAGCCGATTGCACGCGCATCGCCGGCCTGGGGCTCGGAACGAAGCTGCTTACGCATACCCGCTGCCACCTGGACGATGCCCGCCTGGCGGTGGACACCGGCGTTGACGGCATCGACGTGCTCTTTGGCACCAGCAGCTATTTGAGGGAGTTTTCTCACGGAAAGTCGATCCGCGAGATCATAGACAGCGCGGTACAGGTAATTGAATTCATCAAGAGCCAGGGACTGGAGGTCCGGTTCAGCAGCGAAGATTCTTTTCGCAGTGACCTGGTCGATCTCTTAACCGTCTACCGCGAGGTGGACCAGATTGGCGTTAACAGGGTGGGTATAGCCGATACCGTCGGAATTGCCACCCCCTTGCAGGTCCATGACCTGGTCCGGACTTTGCGTGGGGTCGTCTCCTGCGATATAGAGTTTCACGGCCATAACGATACCGGCTGCGCCATAGCCAACTCATACTGCGCACTGGCGGCCGGCGCGACCCATGTGGACACGTCTGTGTTGGGCATCGGTGAACGTAACGGCATTACGCCGCTGGGCGGCCTTGTGGCGCGCATGTACGCTCTCGATCCAGAGCAGATTCGCAGCAAGTACAATTTGCCGATGTTGCGTGAAGTGGAGAACTTTGTGGCGGAGATAGTGGGCGTAGACGTGCCCTTTAACAACTACATCACCGGGTACACCGCGTTCACACATAAGGCGGGCATTCATGCCAAGGCGATCCTCAATAATCCTGACACGTACGAGATCCTAGATCCGGAGGATTTTGGCCTGACGCGCTATCTGCACATTGCCCACCGCCTAACCGGCTGGAACGCGGTCAAACAGCGTGCCGAGCAGCTTCAGCTGGACCTGACCGATCCGCAAGTGAAAGAGGTGACCGCGCACATTAAGGAGGAAGCAGACCAGCGCAAGCTGAGCTTGGACGATGTGGATGTGTTGCTGCGTGAGTACCACAGCCGTGCAGTGACTGTACCCTCACCGCCTGTGTAAAAGGATCGGAGATGAGCCAGCAGTCGCCCTCGACTCTCTCGGTGGGTCAAAAAAAAGAGGTTAGTCAAGACGCCCAGACTTTCGCGCAGAAGGCGCTCGCGCGGGCTGCCGGCTGTGAAAGCGTAGAAGTAGGGGAGGTCGTGGACGTGCGCCCTGACGTAGTGCTGAGTCACGACAACACGGCCGCGATCCGGGAGATATGGCAACAGTTCGGGCAGGAGCTGGTAGTGATCCCTGAAAGACTTGCGATCACCCTTGACCATGCCGTGCCGCCGCCGACGACTCGCCACGCACAGAATCATGCTGAGATCCGCAGTTTTGTGCAGGAGCAGGGCATTCGCCACTTCTTCGAAGTAGGAAGGGGGATTTGCCATCAGGTTCTCAGCGAAGAGGCGCTGGTGTTGCCGGGGCAGACCATTCTGGGCGCGGACAGTCACACGCCGCACTTTGGCTGGCTGGGCGCATTCGGGGCAGGCATTGGCCGAAGCGAAGTCGCTGCTCTCTGGGCTACGGGTGAACTATGGCTACGTGTTCCGGAGTCGATCCGAATTGTATTGGAGGGCGAACTGCCGAAAGGCGTTACAGCCAAGGACTTCGCATTGCGTATTATCGGAGACTGGGGCGCGGACGGTGGACTATATACTTCTGTTGAGTTCAGCGGCAGCGGCATCGGGGTCCTGAGCATCGATTCGAGAATGGCCCTTGCCAATATGATGGCCGAGTTCGGCGCCAAATCAGCATACGTGCCTCCTGACGGAAAGACGCGGTCTTACCTGGAGGCCGGCCTGGAGAGGAGAGCGGCGAGGGAGAAGGATGGGGGAACGGCTGAAGAAGCTTCACCAAGTGTTGCTGAGTCGCAGCTCTTTCCTGATGACGGCGCCGCGTACCTTGCGACTTACCGCTATAGCGCATTTGAACTGGAGCCTACCGTATCGTGCCCACACACCGTAGACAATGTCTCACCATTGTCGGCGGTGGCGGGGACTGCGGTGCAGCAGGCGTTTATCGGGACATGCACAAACGGGCGTCTCGAGGATATTGCTGAGGCCGCGGAAATTGTGGAGGGCCGCCAGGTTGCCGCAGGTACGCGTTTGCTGGTAATTCCCGCGTCCAGCCTGGTGTTGCAGGAGGCCATGAACCGCGGTTACATTCAGGCGCTCGTTGCCGCGGGCGCCGCCATCGGAACGCCGGGATGTGGGCCCTGCATGGGCAACCACATGGGGGTACCGGCAACTGGGGAAGTAACCATTTCAAGCGCCAACCGCAACTTTCGGGGGCGCATGGGCACGACCGACGCCGAGATCTATTTGGCGAGTCCGGCGGTTGTGGCGGCGTCGGCGGTTGCAGGCAGGATTGCCGATCCCAGGGACGTTATGTAAGTAGCAATGATGTGTGAATCAGCGTCGCCCAGCTCGCGGCGCCTGTGCAGGTCGATGTGGAATCAGCCGCCGGCCGGAGGAATGAAGTGATTCGAGGCAGGGCCTGGAAGTACGGGGACAATGTCAATACCGATGTGCTGTTTCCGGGCAAATATACGTATACGGCAAAGGGTCGGGACGAGATCGCCAGCCATGCACTGGAAGACCTGGATCCCGCGTTCGCGTCCGACGTGCGCGTCGGCGATCTGATAGTAGGCGGCCGCAACTTTGGCTGCGGGTCAAGTCGCGAGCAGGCCGCGACTTGCCTGGTCTACAGCGGGGTCGGCGCAGTAGTTGCGGAAAGCTTTGCGCGAATCTTCTACCGCAACGCCATCAACAACGGCCTGCTTGTAATCGTCTGCCCGGAGGCCGCGCAGGCGATCCAAGGACAGGAGGATGTCTCGGTGGACCTGGAGCGGCGGACCATCGACTGCGCTTCCGGAAGCTTTGGTTTCCCGCCAATGAGCGCGACCGTGCAGGAGATTCTGGAGGCTGGCGGGTTAGTCGAACAGGTCAAGCGTCGCCTTGCGTCAACTCGCTTGTCTGATTGAGAAATTGAGAGAACAGCTCTAAGGTCTGGAAGCACAGTGTTACCAGTGCAGTTGCCAAAGTTTGCGAGGTTTCTGCATTCCGTACAGCGGCTAGCCTGGCGTCTGAGCAAACCAACAACGTTGGGCGTCAGGTTGCTGGCGGTCAAAGGGGGCGAGGTGCTTCTCGTCAAGCACACTTACCTTGACGGCTGGTATCTTCCGGGCGGCAGCGTGGAGGCAGGTGAGACATTACTTGCCGCCGTCAGCCGGGAGGCTGCCGAGGAAGCCGGCGTAAGTTTTCAGAAACTGCGGCTGTTCGGCGTATACAGCAGCTTCGTCGAAGGAAAGAGCGACCACATCGTCGTCTTTTTGTGTGAGGACTTTACCTGGAGACAGGTGGGTAGCAGGGAGATCGAGAGCGCCGACTGTTTCGCGCTCAACGAACTGCCCGTAGGGACATCCCCCGGCACGCGCAGGCGAATCGCCGAGTTTGCAGCCGGTGAAGAGGCCGCGGCGACTTCCTGGTAGGCATATAACAGTTGGGACTTGTTTCAGAAATAGGAATCTACAACAGATCAGGAGAAGTGGCATGGCAGTTCAAACCGTTTCCGCTGTGACAGAATGTCCGGAATGCTTCGGCGAAGTCGAACTCGACGACGTGATGGAGAATGAAATCGTCCAGTGCGGCGAGTGCGGCGTGGACCTGGAGGTCATCGGGTTAGATCCTGTGGCGCTTGATTTGGCGCCGGAAGAGGACGAGGACTGGGGAGAATAGGACCGATGCGAGTTGGCATCCTCTACAGCCGCGTACGCGCGGAGGAGAAGCTGCTGTTCGAAGAGTTCAGGTTGAGAGGCGCCGAGTTCGACCTGCTCGACGACAGGAAACTGATCTTTGACATCTCGGGCGGGGCGGATTCGACGTGTTACGACGACTACGATGTAATCGTCGAGCGCTGTATCCATCACGGGCGCGCCCTTGTAAGTCTGCGCATTCTCAATGATCGCGGGATCCCGACGGTCAATTCGGTGCAGGTGGCGGACGTGTGCGGCGACAAGCTTCAGACGACGAGCGCTCTGACAGCAGCCGGCATTCCTTCGCCGCGCACGAAGGTTGCCTTCACGTCGGAAAGCGCGCTGGAGGCAATGGAAGAGCTGGGATATCCAGTGGTGATGAAGCCGTCAATTGGATCGTGGGGTCGGTTGTTAAGCAAGATAAACGATCGAGAAGCGGCGGAGACGGTCCTGGAGCACAAGGAGGTATTGGGGACCTACCATCACAGCATTTTCTACATACAGGAGTACGTCGAGAAGCCGGGGCGCGATATCCGCGCGTTCACGGTGGGGAGCGAGACGATCTGCGCCATCTACAGGGATTCGCCGCACTGGATTACCAACACGGCACGAGGCGGTCTTGCTTCCGTCTGCCCTGTAACGCCGGAACTGAACGACATCTGCGTACGGGCTGCACAGGCCGTTGGCGGCGGTTGCGTGGCCATTGATGTGCTAGAGGATCCGGATCGAGGGCTGCTTGTGAACGAAGTCAACTACACAATGGAGTTTCGCAACAGTGTGCAGCCGACCGGCGTGAATATACCTGGCCGCATCGCTGATTTTGTCTTGCAAGTGGGGCGAGAGGGCTGGGAAGCCGCTAACAGTTGACGTGGACGGTGCGAATCGTTTCAGATGCAGAAAGGGAGCGTTCAGATCGTGGGGCAAGCCGGTTCAGGTTCTAAGCTATCTGTTTCTATCCTCGGTGCCAGCGGTTATGCAGGCGGTGAGTTACTGCGTCTGCTGCTTGATCATCCGCATGTCGAGATCGCCCAGGTGACGAGCGAACGCAATGCGGGGTCGTTTGTCCATTTCACCCATCCGAACCTGCGCGGGCGTACACGACTGAAGTTTGTAAGCGCGGCCGAGCTTGGGCCCTGCGACCTGCTTGTGCTGGGGCTGCCTCACGGCGGCGCGATGGGGCGAATCGACGAGTTCGCAGGGCTGGCCAATCGCATCATAGATTTGAGCGCCGACTTCCGACTGCAAGATGTACAGGCCTACGCAGACTGGTATGGCAAGGAGCACAGCAATCCTGACTGGCTCAAAAGATTCGTCTACGGACTGCCGGAATTATACCGCCAACAGATCTGCGGTGCATCTTATGTGAGTGGGGTCGGCTGCAACGCAACTGCGAGTGTACTGGCCGTGTGGCCGCTCTTCGCGGCAGGGCTGGCTGACGCGTCGCGGGACCTGATCTGTGAGGTGAAAGTAGGAAGCAGCGAAGGCGGGAATCGAGCCGGAGATGCGACCCATCACCCGGAACGGGCGCGGGCGATGCGTAGTTTCGCCCCTACCGGCCATCGCCACACTGCAGAGATTCTGCAGGCCCTGGCACTGACGGAAGCGGAAGACTATTCGCATGTCAAGGCACACATGAGCGCGACTGCGGTCGACAATGTGCGGGGTGTGCTGGCCACCGCCCACGTCTTCGTAAAAGATGGCGTCAGCGAACGGGACCTATGGCGGGCCTACCGGCAGACGTACCGGGACGAGCCATTCGTCCGAATCGTGAAGGAGAAGACCGGCATCTACCGATACCCGGAACCGAAGATTCTGAGCGGCAGCAACTACGCGGACGTCGGTTTCGAACTGGATGAACGGACGGGACGTGTGGTTGCGCTTTGCGCCATTGACAACCTGGTAAAAGGGGCAGCGGGCAGTGCCCTTCAGAGCATGAATTTGATGTGCGGCTGGGAGGAGTCAATGGGATTGGGATTCGCAGGATTGCATCCGGTCTAGCCCGTGCGAAGTCAAGGGGCGATACGGGTCGGAAACTGGGACAGGTGTAGAAGTAACGACCCGGTTTGCGCCAAGTTTGCGGCAGAAGTGTCCAGGTACGCACGATCATGACTGAGTTTAAGTCGGTCGTCTCTTTGCTGTGGACGCCCACCCGTCGACGGCTCTCGTTGACCTTTGACGGGAATGTCGAGGCCGTTGTGCGTCGCCTTGAAGATGAGTTAAGCTCAAGCGAAGAATTCAGCGGGCGGGTAGCTGAACGAGCCGTGAAGATCAGACGTCTTCCCAGAAAGTCAGCTGTAAAAGGTATTTTCTCGACCTACCTATACGCAATTGTTCAGGAAGATGGTGAGAACTGCCGTTTGGTAGGTCATTTCCAGTGGCATCCGGTCGGGCGCATCTATGCTGCCGCCTGGATGGCGCTAAGCGCCGTGATCCCGCTGGCGTTTCTTGTGGCCGGCGCCTTGAGAGGGACACCGGAGAGCACCGCTCGCGACGCCCTACCTTACTTGCTTCCCGTTCTACTGCCCTCGCTCCTGATAGTATTGCTATACGTGCAGCGCCGGCGCGATCAGCCCGACGAAGAAGCGATACGCCGCTGGCTCGCAGGATTGAAAGTTGGCTGGCAGAGGGTTGAAACAGAATCCATTTCTTCCTCCCAACAGGAGGCCGCAGGCTGAACGGCCAAGGACGAAACAGGAGTAGATCGATGTCGACTATCACCCATTTGGAAATGGCGGAACTGGAGCAGAATCTGGAAGAGATCCGGCGTTCACCCAAGAGCGAGGGCAAGCTGGCCCTGATCGTGAGGCGGCCTCGATCAGGAAAACGAGAAGTCATCGAAGCCGGCGAACTGTCCGTTGCCGAGGGATTGGTCGGTGACAACTGGAGCACGCGTTCCCCGGATGCCGCACTGGAACCGGAACGCCAGCTTACGATAATGAATGCCCGAGTTGCCGGCTTGCTTGCGCAGGACGAAGACCGCTGGGAGCTGTTCGGCGACCAGCTTTACATTGACCTCGAATTGAGCGAGACGAATCTACCAGTCGGCACGCGGCTTGCCATGGGAGAGGCGATCATCGAGGTTACACCAATTGACCATACCGGGTGCAAGAAGTTCGCAGAGCGCTTCGGCGTCGATGCGGTCAAGTTTGTCAGCACGCCGGTGGGCAAGGAGCTTCGGCTGCGCGGTATGTATGCAAAGGTGGTCCAGCCCGGGCCGATCCGTGCGGGTGACAAAGTACGTCGACTCTGAGAGTTCGCGCCTCCAACAGTCATCTCCAGCATACATTTTTTGGATGGGCCCCGCGAGCTCTCGTCGTTGAGATGTTGGATGGAGATGAGGGGTCCCCCAAAAAAGCGACAATTTGTGCCAGATTGTGCCAGATTGTGCCAAAATCCTTCGCGGCTTCATCCGCAGAGCCGTAAGAGGAGACAAGGTTCGCTGCGTTTTGTCAGAATAGCGGCCTGCAGAGTCAAACTGCTTACATGAGAAGGACGGCACAATTTCGCCAAGTGAATTCGACACGCCCTTGGCTTCATTCGCGTAATGCCGCCGATGTAAGAGTACAGTTCTTCCGTCGCTGCGGAGTTCACTGAGGGCGGAAGGCGTAGTCACCAGGCCTCTGCCCGAGCGCGATTCAGAGCGGGCTAGAGAGCAGGTTTCTATCTCCTCCTCACTCCAATCAACAATCTACCGCCCCAGTAACTGGCCGCCGTCCACTTACTTCACTCTTCGTATTCGAAAGTTTGCGCCGGTCTTTGGGATACAAGCCCAACGCGTTGCAGTGGCGCGTGGACAAGGCAGTGTGATATAATTGGCTCGCCACGCATACTAACTAAACCGGATTTGAAGAATGGCATCCCTGTCCAGAAATCTGGCGAGACTGTCCAGTTCAAACCAGAATCGTCGCTTTTTGTTGCGGGCGCTCAAACTCCTTCGACCGTACTTGCGGCTGACGGTAGCCGCATACGCAGCCCTGCTGGGCACCACCGCGATTCTTATTGTCACGCCCCAGTTTATCCGTTGGATTGTCGACAGAGGCATTCGCCAGAACGACCTTCAACTCTTGACCTGGTCGGTCCTGACGCTGTTGGGGCTCACTGCACTGCGCGGTCTGCTGACTTTCTTCTCCAACCAGTTTGCGGAAACTGCTTCGCAAGGTGTGTCTTACGATCTGCGCCGCGAACTCCACGCCAAGCTCACCGAACTCTCATTTGCCTATCACGACCGAACCGAATCGGGCCAGCTTCTGTCGCGGTCGATGCAGGACGTGGAGAGGGTGCGAATGCTCACCGGTCGGTCTATTCTGGGGCTGGCGAACGGAGTTGTGCTGCTCATTGGGTCGGCTGCTGCGCTGATCGTCATGAACCCCCTGCTCGCCGTTCTGGCCATGCTGACGATGCCGATCCTGGCGCACCGCGCCATGGTTTTCGGGACCCTATACCGGCCCTTGTCAATGGAGATTCAGGAGCAGCTTGCCGTCCTTACGACAAGACTGGAACAGAATCTTCGCGGCGCGCGGATTGTCAAGGCGTTCGCCCAGGAAGATGCCGAGATCGACCGATTCGAGACCGAGAATCAGAAGTGGTTTGGATTGGCCGCGGCAACTGCCCGGCTCACGGCATTGAATATCCCCATGTTGGACCTGATAGCCAATCTAGCAACTGTGATAATCATCTGGCTGGGGGGCTACCTGGTAATCCGAGAATCAATGACGCTGGGCGAGCTGGTAGCATTCATCACCTACCTCGCGCAGCTAACGTCTCCGATCAGGAGGCTCGGGTTTCTTGTGCCTTCGATTGCCATGGCGGGCGCCTCTGCAGAGCGCGTATTTGAGATTCTAGACGAAGAGACGCAGGTAGAAGAGGCGGTTGACGCGACGCCTCTGGGAACGATTCGCGGCCAGTTACAGTTTGAAAATGTGTCGTTCAGCTACGCCAAGCCCCACAATGTGCTGCGCGAGGTCTCCTTTGAAATTGAACCTGGCCAGATCCTCGCTCTGCTGGGCCCCACCGGATCGGGCAAGTCTTCAATCATAAACATGATTCCCCGCTTTTATGACCCGACGGAAGGGCGAATTCTGCTGGACGGCCAGGACATTCGGGGCGCAACGCTGAATTCGCTGCGAAACCAGATTGGAATCGTTCTTCAGGAGTCCACTCTCTTTGCTACCTCCATCCGCGATAACATAACCTTTGGGCGGCCCGATGCCAGTGACGAGGAGGTGTTCGAAGCGGCTGAGGCGGCACAGGCCCACGAGTTCATCGAGAGTTATCCGGACGGTTACGCCACCAGAGTGGGGGAGCGCGGCGCTACCTTGTCCGGCGGCCAGAGACAGCGCGTAGCTATCGCCCGAACTCTGCTTACCGATCCACGCATACTCATTCTCGACGACGCCACTTCAAGCGTGGACACCGAGACCGAACACCTGATCCAGAAAGCTCTTTCAAATCTGATGAAGGGGCGTACATCGGTCATAATCGCGCAGCGTCTCAGCACAGTCAGGATGGCCCACCAGATCTTGATGTTGGAAAAAGGTAGAATCGCGGCTGCCGGCAAGCATGAGGAGCTGTTCGGAAGGTCGGAACTGTATCGCAAGATTTACGAGGAGCAGCTGGAAAAGACCGAAGTGCAGTAGGCGGCGTAGTTGCCACCCTGCAGCACCCGGTAAACATGGCAGATGTCTATTTCAATAGGATCAACTGGACGCAGCGGCGGACCTCAGAGCCTCCTGCGAAATATGGCGAACGAGGCCGATGGCAAGGCCTTTGATGGGCAGGTGGTGGGCAGATTACTGACCTACCTGCGGCCTCATCGCGGGAAGATGTTGGTCGCCTTTGCGCTCATGCTCGTCGTCACCGGCACAACACTGGGCATTCCCCTTCTACTCAAGGTGGCGATCGACCGATACATAGCTTCCAAGGACCTGAGCGGCCTCGGGCAGATCTCGATCGTCATGGCGGTCTTGTTCCTGGCGCTATTTGGAGCAGCTTCAGGCCAGCGCTTTCTGCTGTCGTGGGTTGGGCAAAGGGTGCTGTCCACTTTGCGCGGGCAACTCATGCGTCACCTGCAGGCCCTTTCGCTGGGATACCACAGCCGGCATATCGTCGGGGTCACGATTTCACGGGTGATTGGCGACGTGGCGGTGATCAACGAGCTGCTATCGCAGGGGTTGATAACGCTAATCGGCGACATTCTCGTGCTGGTTGGAATCATCGTGGTGATGCTGTTTCTAAGTCCTTCGCTGGCCCTTATGACGTTCAGTACAATCCCGCTGATGCTGGTGGCTACGTACTTCTTTTCGCGTAAGGCCAAAGTCGCTTTCCGCCAGACGAGACAGAGTGTGGCGGGAGTCGTCGGAACCCTGGCGGAGCACCTGGCGGGGATGCGGGTTGTACAGGCTTTTGCGCAGGAGGAGGCGATGCGCGATCGCTTTGATGACGCCAACAAAGCGAACAGAACTGCCTATGTCGACGCGATGTCGCTCTCCTTCATTTTTCTGCCCACCGTAGAGTTTCTGGCAGTGCTGGCAACTGCCATTGTTCTGTGGTTCGGGGGGAGGGCAGTAGCGCAAGGGGCTGTGGAAATCGGTGTACTGGTGGCCTTTCTGGCCTACGTCACCCGCTTCTTTCAGCCGATTCAGGAGTTGAGTCAGTTGTACACTACGATGCAGTCGGCCATGGCCGGTGGCGAGCGTGTGCTGGAGCTTCTGGACGCAAGGCCGGAGGTGGCCGATCCCTCGGATGGCAAGGAGATGCCAGCAGTTGCCGGCCGCATTGAGTTGCGTCGCGTGCACTTTTCCTACGGCAGCGACGTGCCGGTGCTGCACGCTGTAGACCTGTTGATCGAGGCAGGGCAGACGGTCGCCCTGGTTGGACCCACCGGCGCCGGCAAGTCGACCATTGCCAATCTGGTGGCCCGCTTCTATGACGTCAGCAAGGGGAAAGTGCTGATCGACGATATCGACGTGCGAACCGTAACGCAGCAGTCTCTGCGCAGGCAGACCGGCATCGTCTCCCAGGAGCCGTTTCTATTTGCGGGAACCGTGCTCGACAACATTCGTTTTGGCCTGCCGGATATTGAAGGCGGCGCCGTGGAAGCGGCGGCAAAGCAGGCCAATGCGCACGAATTCATCGTGGACCTGTCTAACGGCTATGAAACAGAAATCCTTGAAGGCGGGGCCAACCTGTCGATGGGCCAGCGGCAGCTGATCTGCATTGCCCGGGCAGTGCTGGCCGATCCTCGAATCCTCATTCTGGATGAAGCCACCGCCAGTGTAGATACTGCGACCGAGGCGCTGATACAAGAGGCCCTCGACCGGCTGCTGAGCAGTCGCACCGCCATCGTAATCGCCCACCGTCTGAGCACGATTCGCAAGGCGGACCTGATCTGCGCAATGCAGGACGGTGAGATTGTCAGCAGAGGAACGCACGACGAGCTGCTGGAGGAAGGCGGCCTTTATGCTACTTTGTACCAGCGGCAGTTCATGGAGCAGGAATGACGGGCGCGAGTTGACTACATTCCTCGCTCGGCCAGAATGCCGTATCGTCAACCGAGACCACGTTTGAGAGTCAAGACTTTCCAATTCCGATTGGGAGCGCACGTCATATGTCTACGCAGCCCAATGTTCTGTTCCTCATCGCCGACGACCACCGCGCTTCGGCGATCGGCGCCTACGGCGATCCCAGTGTGCGGACACCGGTGCTTGACCGCCTTTGCACGGAGGGGGCTTCCTTCCGCCGAAACTGCCACATGGGGGGACTGAGCGGAGCCGTCTGCGTCCCGACGCGGGCCTGCATTCACACGGGCGCGCATGTCTTTCGCGCTTCGGCCGGCAACGACATGAATGACGGCGAGACCCTGAATACGCTGGATCCCGGACACACTTACCTGGCCGAACTGTTCCGCCAAAATGGGTACGCCACCTTCGCCACCGGAAAATGGCACAATGACGCCGCCAGTTTTGCCCGTTCTTTCGGCGAAGCGGAGAATGTCTTTTTCGGCGGCATGGACAGCCACTTCGCGGTCCCCGTTCAGGACTTCGACCCGAACGGAGCCTACGACAAGAGCCGCCAGCGGATAGGCGATCAGTTTTCGACCGACCTTTTCGGAGACGCGGCCATTCGCTTTCTGAACTGTCAGGACGGGAGCCGCCCGTTCTTTCTGTATTGCGCCTTCACCGCGCCCCACGATCCCCGCACGCCGCCGCAGGACTGGGCGGACGTTTACAGGCCCGAAGCAATGCCCCTGCCCGCCAACTTTGCGGGCATACATCCATTCGACAACGGGGAGATGTCGGTACGGGACGAGAAGCTGGCCGACTTTCCGCGCACTGCGGAGAACACGCGGCGGCACATTGCCGAGTACTACGGCATGATTTCCGATATGGACGAGAAGATCGGCGACATGCTGGCGGCGCTGTCGCGCAATGGGCTGGCGGAGAACACGATAGTCGTTTACACCGCTGATCACGGGCTGTCTGTCGGCCAGCATGGTCTCCTGGGCAAACAGAATCTGTATGACCACAGCGTGCGCGTTCCATTGATTCTGCGCGGACCCGGCGTGCCTGCCGGACAGCAGATAGACGCACTTACCCACACATATGATGTGTACCCGACGCTATGTGACCTCGCGGGGTTGAAGATTCCAGAGAGTGTGGATGCCGAATCTCTGGCGCCGCTGATGGAGGGAACTGTCACAGCAACCAGACCATACCTGCATTCGGTCTATAAGCATGTCCAGCGGATGACCCAGGATCAAGAGTGGAAGTTGATTCGGTACAGTAAGGACGGGGAACAGGGCAGTGAACGGACGCAACTCTTCCACTTCGCGTCGGACCCCTGGGAACTGAACGACCTTTCGAAGGACGCGTCAGTCGCGGCAGAGAGGGAGAGGCTGGAAGAGGAGCTGGCCAGCTGGCAAGCGGCGGCGGGAGACCCCATGATCACTGCGGAGCGGTAGTAGGGATCCCGTTGCTTCCTTGCGGCATGCGCCCACTTGACATTACAAGCCGGTAACCACTTTCGAGCACTCTCTTCTGAACTTCAGGTCGGATCCTGTAACAGAAGCAGACCGGAACGACTTCACCGGCCAGATGTGAGCCGGCACGCGCCACCAACTTGGAGAATAGGTCCAAGTCCCGCATCGTTAGATTAAATTTTACCTCTCCGACGATCCAAAGTTCCAAGTCTGGTCGGGATGGGTCATGCGCTTTGCCATTCGATACAGTCTCCGTAGGTTTTCCTTGCCGTGCTTCTTCGTAGGGGATAGAGGCACATCGTGACTTAAGACATCCGTCGGCATTGGAAGAGCTTCAGGCAGTTTCAGGCGTCACTGTAAATTGCCTGAATCAGAAGTTGCACAACTCCTCATTCTGCATATAATAGGGCGAAACTATCGACTCGCGACCCAGTTCGTCGCCGATTCTCAATTGTAATGAGTAGCATTTCTGTCTTGAACCTGCTTATCAGCCTTACGGTCATTCTTCCCGGCCTTGTAGCCCTTCTTGTAAGCGGCTCTCGGCCTTGAATGGTTGGTGAAGGCAGGAGTCCTGAAGTTCGGACTCCTTGCTCAGGTCAGTGCAGACCCTTCCCCAACCGGGAAGGGTTTTTCTTTAATAAGAGAGTAAGTGTCAGGGAACAAGCGCGGCCTTTAGAGCATCTTATGAAGTGCAAGTACAGGATGGCGGACACCCGGCCAAGTGGGTCTGATTGACTATCCCAACAGAAAGTGAGCCAGGTAGCAGGAGGATAAGGATGGCACTAGCCAAGAGAGTACCGAAAGACAGCGGATATGACCTGGGTCCACAGGAGATGACCGGGTCTGAGATGATCTGGGAGTCCCTCCTGCGCGAGGGCGTCCAGATTGTTTTCGGCCATCCGGGCGGTGCGATTCTGCCGGCCTATGACGCGCTTGCCGAATATGAGGGGGACGGCCGCATCCATCACGTCCTCGTGCGGCACGAGCAGTGCGCTGCGCACATGGCCGACGGCTTCGCCCGCGCCACTGGAGACGTAGGCGTTTGCATAGTTACCAGCGGTCCCGGTGCGACGAATCTTGTTACGGGGCTTGCAACTGCGCAGATGGACAGTGTGCCCGTTGTCGCGATCACGGGTCAGGTCCCGACATACCTGCTGGGCACGGACGCGTTTCAAGAGTCGGACGTTGTGGGCGTGTCGCTGCCTGTTTGCAAACACAACTATCTGGTGACCGATATTGCCGAGTTGCCGCTGGTGATGAAGGAGGCATTCTACATCGCTCGCGAAGGCCGGCCGGGCGTTGTGCTGGTCGACATTTGCAAGGATGTTCAGATTGAGACCGGCACATTCCGCTACGATTTCGAGATAAACCTGCCCGGGTTCGAGCCATGGCCTGAATACAGTCCCGAATCAGTGCAGGCAGCGGCCGACCTGTTGAACGAGTGCGAAAGCCCGCTGATTCTTGCGGGTCACGGGGTCCACCTTTCGAATACCAGTGAAGAGCTGCTGCAACTGGTCGAAAAGGCCGGCATACCAGTGGTTACGACGTTGCTCGGTACGGGTAACATCCCAGAGACGCACCCCCTGAGCCTGGGAATGGGTGGAATGCACGGCGAGGCGTTCGCAAATCGGGCAGTTCAGTCCTGCGATGTTCTGATCGCGATGGGCATGCGCTTCGACGACCGCATCACAGGGCGGTTGGATCGATTTGCCGCGAACGCCAAGATCATCCACTTTGAACTGGACAAGGCGGAAGTGGGCAAAAACATTGTGCCCGACGTGGCCGTGGTGGGGGACCTGGCCGATACGCTGCCCGCCTATCTACCGCTTGTTAAGGAACGGCGCCATCAGGAGTGGGTAGACACGCTGAACGAGTGGCGATCGGAGACAGACGAGGCCGACATCATTCAGTTCGAAGTAGAGGAGTTGATTCCTCCCTACGTTATCCGGCAGCTCTGGCATGCCACCGAGCGGACCGAAAAGCGCGTAATCGTAGTTACCGACGTCGGCCAGCACCAGATGTGGGAGAGCCAGTACTATATCCATGAACATGCCGGGATGCTGTTGACCAGCGGCGGCCTGGGCACGATGGGATATGCACTGCCGGCCGCACTCGGCGCCCAAATGTCTGATCCGGATGCGCTGGTCTGGTGCGTGGCAGGTGACGGCGGATTCCAGATGACTTTGCAGGAGCTGGCCACCATCCAGCAGGAGAAGCTGCCGGTCAAGATCGGCATTATCAATAACGGATTTCTGGGCATGGTGCGCCAGTGGCAGCAGATCTTCTACGACAAGCGCTATGTTGGAACGCCAATTCTCTCTCCGGACTATGTAAAGCTGGCTGACGCCTATGACATCCCCGCCGCAGTCGTTAGTCATCCGAGCGAAGTGGTGCCGGTCCTGGAGCAGGCGCACGCAACCGATGGGCCGTTTCTGGTCGATTTCCAGGTGAAAGAGGAAGTGAATGTCTATCCGATGGTGGCGCCCGGCGCGGCCGTGGATGAGCTGATCCGGCGGCCTAAGCCAGGTTATGTCCAGGGATACAGCGGCGTGCAGCCGAGCTGGTAATCGCCTGGCAGGCAGGTCGCTGGCGGACTAAAGCTAACCGGCCGGTGGACGCCTCCGGAAATTGGGAAATGGAATCGCCACGGGGGAAACCAATGCAATATACTCTTGTCGCCTGGATGCGTGACAAGCCCGGCGTCCTGAATCGGGTGTCAGGCATGCTGCGCAGGCGCAATTTCAACATCGACAGCCTCCAAGTCAGCCACAGCGAGACACCGGGCATCAGCCGCATGACCTTTGTGGTTGATGGCGACGAGCGAGTTGCCGACCAGGTGGTCAAGCAGCTGCGCAAAGTCGTGGACGTCACCGCGGTAGAGGATATTACGAACCGCCAGGCAATTCTGCGAGAGCTGGCTCTGATACGCGTTCGGACGACGCCGGCTACGCGCGGGGAGATCATGCAGTTCGCCGAAATCTACAGAGCCCAGATCGTGGATGTCAACACGGAGAATCTCGTCGTGCAGGCAGTTGGGACCGAAGACAAGGTGGATTCGCTGATCGAGCTGCTGCGCCCCTTCGGCATTGAGGAGATGGTGCGCACGGGCCGCGTCGCGCTGAGCCGCGGTGACGAACGGCCGAAACGAAACAAACAACCGACTTCAATATTCAAAGCCGCGGCCAGTCTCAATGGCAGCGGACACGGCGACCAGGAGTAAACTACGGTTTTTTCAGAATGGTCAAAGACCGTGGCTTTCCAAGGCGCGATTACCAGCACGTGGTCTGGTCTCGGTAGCAGGCGCGACGACAGTAAGTCCTAGATAAGCTCTCAAAATACAGGAAACTCAGATTCTCGGAGGGGAATGTGGCAACGATTTATTACGATAAAGACGCTGATATGGCGCGGTTGGAAGGCAAGAAGATCGCGGTAATCGGCTACGGAAGCCAGGGCCATGCACATGCCTTGAACATGAAGGACAGTGGCCAGGACGTTCGCATCGGTTTGCACGAAGGCAGCCGCAGCAAGGCCAAGGCCGAAGCCGACGGACTGCGCGTGGTGAGTGTGGCCGACGCCGCTCGCGAAGCCGATTTCATCATGGTCGTCATTCCCGACCCGATCCAGGGCAAGGTGTATGAGGAGCAGATCCAGCCGAACCTCGAGCCCGGCAACACCTTGATGTTCGCGCATGGTTTTAACGTGCGCTACGGATTCATTGTTGCGCCAGATGAAGTAGATGTGTCGATGGTGGCGCCGAAGGCCCCAGGACACCGGGTGCGGGAGGTCTTTGTGGAAGGTTCAGGCGTCCCCGCCCTGGTGGCAATCCATCAGGACGCTTCAGGCAATGCGCTTGCCAACGCGCTCGCCTATGCCAAGGCGATTGGTTCGGCACGCGCCGGCGTTTTGGAAACGACTTTTGCCGAGGAGACTGAAACGGACCTGTTTGGCGAGCAGACCGTCCTGTGCGGAGGCGTCAGCGAGCTGATCAAAGCCGGCTTCGAGATCCTTGTGGATGCCGGATATCAGCCGGAGATCGCATATTTCGAATGTCTGCACGAGCTCAAGCTTATCGTGGACCTGATGTACCAGGGCGGGCTGAACTACATGCGCTACAGCGTCAGCGACACGGCAGAATGGGGCGATTACAAGAGCGGCCAGCGCGTAATCACTGATGAAACCAAAGAGTCAATGCGCAAGATTCTGGCGGATGTCCAATCGGGCGCCTTTGCCGAAGAGTGGATGGACGAGTATCACGGTGGCGGCAAGGTTTACTACGAGCGTCGCCGCAACGAACAGAGTCAGCAGCTTGAAAACGTGGGCAAAGAGTTGCGCAGGATGATGACCTTCCTGGACGCCAAGGAAGTTTAGCCTGCAGGGGACAGTTCATACACGGAACGAAAGGGGGTGATGAACATGGATGACGGCCTTAGTGACCTTAGTCTTAGCGCTGAGTTGCGCGCCGCGATCACGCCGTCCACCGCAGCTTTGCGCGAGGGACGTAACTGTCATCTCTTGTACAGACTCACCTCCGGAGGCATATTGCCATGACAAACACAGTTGATGCGCAAGAAAGCGACGAGGCCGCCGTCGAAGGCGGTTCGTCGATCGACATTGAACAGTTCCGCCTGGCCGATGTCGACCAGTGGGCGAAGGACGTTGCCCACGGCAACACAGTCCTGGTTTTCGACACGACGCTGCGCGACGGGGAGCAGTCGCCGGGCGCAACGTTGAACGAGCAGGAGAAGCTCGAAATCGCCCGTCAGTTGTCGCGATTGGGAATCGACATCATGGAGGCCGGTTTCCCGGCTGCCTCGCCAGGCGACCTTGCCGCCGTCAAGCGTATAGCCGAAACGGTGGGACGTACGCCTCGGCTGGATGAAGAAGGCAATGCGACTGCCCCACCTATCGTCGCCGGCCTGGCCAGAGCCAATAAGAACGACATCGACAAGGCCTGGGAAGCGGTCCAGGGGGCCGTACGGCCGCGCATTCATACGTTTCTCGCCACCAGCGATATTCACATGCAGCACAAACTGCGCATGTCGCCCAACGAGGTGCTCGAAACCGTAGGCGACATGGTGCAATATGCCCGCAGCCTTTGCGAAAACGTCGAGTTCAGTCCTGAAGACGCCGGCCGCAGCGACCCCGAGTTTCTCGTCAAAGTGTGTAGCGTTGCGGTTCAGGCGGGGGCGACAACTCTGAATATTCCCGATACTGTCGGCTATACGACGCCTGAAGAGTTTGGCGAGCTGATCGATTATTTGCGAGAGAATGTCGAGGGAGGTAAGGACGTAATATTCAGCGTTCATTGCCACAATGACCTCGGCCTTGCGACCGCAAACACGTTGTCGGGTGTGCAGAACGGAGCTCGCCAAATTGAGGTCACCATCAACGGTATTGGCGAACGCGCCGGCAATACCAGCCTGGAAGAGTCGGTGATGGCGCTGTACACGCGTCAGTCGGTCTTCGATCTCCGCACGAATATACGCAGCCAGGAAATCCACCGCAGCAGCGACATGGTCAGCCGCTACACCGGGATGGTGATACAGCCCAACAAGGCGATCGTAGGCACGAACGCTTTTGCTCATGAGGCCGGCATCCACCAGGACGGGATGCTGAAGAACAAGCGCACCTACGAGATCATGGACGCAGATACGATCGGTTTGCACCAGAGCCGCCTGGTCCTGGGTAAGCATTCGGGCCGCCATGCACTCAGTGTCCGTCTTCAGGAGATGGGCTATCACATGGACCGGGAAGACCTGAACGAAATCTTCACGCGCTTCAAGGATCTGGCGGACAAGAAGAAGACGGTAACCGACGCGGACATCGAGGCGCTGGTCGCAGATGAGCTGTATCAACCGGTTGAGATTTGGGAACTACAAGGGATTCAGGTGCAGTGCGGGACGAACATGACACCGACTGCCGTGGTTACGCTGCGCAACAATGAGACCGAGGATGAGATCACCGAGGCCAGTTTTGGCGCGGGTCCGGTGGACGCGGTCTACACTTGTATCGACAAAATCGTGCAGCAGCCGAACGAACTGACAGAGTTCCTGGTGCAGGCGGTAACCGAAGGAATCGACGCTAACGGCGATGTGACTGTGCGCATCGGTGCGCCGGAGAGCCGCGGTCATAGCAGGACGGCGCAGGGGCGTCCACGGCGGCGGCTGTTCAGCGGTCGCGGGGTGGACACGGATATTATCGTGGCCAGCACGAAGGCGTATCTGCAGGCGTTGAACAAGCTGTGCGCGGCAGATGAGGATGACGCCGAAGTGGCGATCGCTGCCAATGATTCGGAGGTTGCTACGGTCGGGATATAGTAGGAGGCGCACGCAAGGGGGCGGCGATTCGGGAAAGGCCGAATTGCCGCCCTTTTTTTTTCTGTGGACACACTGAGGCGGGAAACTGCCGCTCAGTCGGATTCAGTCGCGTACAGCGAGAGCGGAGCGATGTCATGGGCGGGAACTACAGGGGATGGGGGCAGCCTAAAGTCTTGGGCCGTCGCGCTCTGACGCGCCTAGCGAACGCGTGCTTCATCGCGGTCTTGTTGGCCGCGATCCTGCCGGCGCGCACATTGTCTGCGCAGGAGGTATCGGCCGTCTACGATGTCTCGGAATGCGCGGATGTGGACGAAGCCTATCTGCAAGAGAATTTGGAACGAATCGCCCTCGATGTATTGGAAAGTGAAAACAGAAGTGGCGGGATTGATGTTGGGAAGATCGTTATCGACAACTGGAAAAATATGGATGCCGTCGTTGATAGAGCGGTGGACGATGCTGTGGAGAGGGTGAAGAGTAACAGCTTGAGAAGTAATATCTTTTTGTCCGGCTTTCGCGTCGATTGGGCCGAGTATTTCGCAGGTCGGGTCGCCGACAGTGCCTTTAGTTCTGACCTTTTCAAGAACGAAATAAACGAACTTTCAGAACGTGTAGTGAATGACCTAGAAGAGGAAATTCAGTTGATCACCATCGCGTCTGCGTCCTCGGCGCTGCTGTGCGTAGAGGAGTTCATCTCCAGGAAATTCTCCGCAACGATGGTAGTTGCGCTGGAGGATCACGTTCAGAAAGGGCTGCACGGAGTAAATATTGAAGAAGTCAAGAAGAAACTGGATACTGACTCACTTCGTAGAGTTAACATAACGCTCGATAGCATAGTTTTCTTTGCCGCTGCACAGATATCACGCGCGCTAGGGAAGAATTTCGCGCAAGGGCTTGCCGGAAAGATATTTGGACGAATTGTTGGTTAGGCAGCGACCGCAGTAATTCCTGTCGTCGGTTGGATTATTGGCGGACTGCTCATTATTTGGGACATAGTCAACGCGTGGAATGGAGCGCTTCCTCAGATTGAGAGAGAGTTCAAGAGACAGGAAGTAAAGGAGCTGATTCGAAAAGAGATAACAGAGATCGTCGACGATGAGTTAGAGAACGAGTTACCGGCGATTGCAAGGTACATTGCAAAGGATGTTTACGAGCATTGGAAATCTTTTCTGAACCATTATGAGCAGGTTCTGCGATTCATTGAGCAACACCCCCGCATTCGGGATCTCTTGGACGAAAGTGAGGGCCACCGGACGAATGAGGTGGCCAAAGTCGAGAAGCTAGCTGACTTGATCGCGAAGGCGCGGGAGGCATTGTCGGAAGACCAGTTGGCCGAGGCAATTGCATCAGGCCAGTTCGAGGAGATCTTTGCTCTGCCGCAAAAGTCATTCGAGATTCTTCGTGACACCTCTGATCCGGGGCTGGTTCTGAGGTGGGCCCAATTTGCCGACGTGAGAATTGACAGTGTGGTAAAGATGGAACTACACAAGTATGCGTCGCCCAAAACGGTTGGGGATCGTGAGACACTGGAAAAGATTCTTGCTCTGGAAGACTCCTTGACAATTCAAGCCTTGATGCAGAAAGGAGTTGATGAACGAGAGGTGTTGCTGGGATTACCGACGTCGCAGACGAAGTGGATACTTACTGAACTGTCCAGTACAGAGATTGTCTGGGTGCTTTCTTATCTCTTAGAACTGCCGTCGTCCTCCCAAGGCCGGCTGATTGATTTCGTGTTTCGGGATCGTGGCCTGATCTCCCTCTTGCAGGAGACAGAGGGCTTGCAATCGCAGTTTGTCGCTGTTCTCAACCTGGCAGGGGAATTCGATGAAATCAATTCGATTCTAGTCGAACTGAGGCGTCGGCGGCAGAATGCGGAGAAATACCAGAAGGAACACGCTGAAATCGATCTGATTCTAGCCGAAATGGCAACTGCAGAAGTGAAAAAACTGTCTTTACTGGTTTATGTGGCGTCCGAAGTCTTGGATGCGGAGCAGTTAGCGGACATGGTTGAATCGGGTCAATTGAAGGAGATTCTTGCACTTTCTCAGAACACTTATGAAATCCTCCGAGAAACTGGTAGTCCGGCAGTCGTCCTCGCATGGGTCGAACTGGCGGGAGAGGCCATTGATCTGGTTGTTGAGACCAAGTTGTACAAGCACGCTGCGCCGTCGGACTTCGACTCGACGGGTACGCTTGCGCGTATTCTTGCCCTTGGGAATCCAGTCGCAGTCGAGAGGCTGATGAATTTAGACGCTGTAGCACGCGAGGCTCTTCTGCAGTTGCCGACGCCAAAAGCAGTTTGGACACTGACTGAACTTAGAATGAAAGACCTTGTCTGGGTAGCCTCTTACCTGTCGGAATTCCCGGTTCATACGGTGGGCTTGTTGGCTGATACTGTAATGCGCGACGATGTGTTTATCTCCACCTTGCAAGATTCAGAAAGCCTGCAGGAGCAGTTTCCCACTGTACTGGCCCTTGCAGCGGCGAGTGAGGCGTTCAGCCGTGTTTTGGAACGAACGGCAGTGCGTGAAGTAGCGAAGCTGACCGCCCTCGTGGTGGCTGCACAAGAAAGCATGACGCCGGAACAAATGATCGCCGCCATCGAAACAGGCCAGTTTGAAAGGATCCTCGCACTGCCGGAAAGGGCATTCGAGATTCTGCGGGATAACGGCGAACCAGCGGTAATTCTTGCGTGGAATGATTTGGCTGGCGATGCCATCGACAAGGTTGTTGCGACAGAGTTGTATAATCGCTCCGCTCCGTCGGATTTCGACTCGACAGAAACGCTGCTGAAAGTGCTCGCGATTGGTGATGGGCAGGCAATTGGAAAGATCATGGATCTTACAATGGACGAGCGGGCCGAAATACTGAATTTGCCGAAAGACTTGACCAAAGCTGTATTGGAAACACTTTCGGGGCATGAACTAAGTTCACTTGCCAGCCGACTGATGCCGCTCGGATTAGAGGACAAGGCGAAAGAGGCAGATCGCACCGTCATGGACCAGGCACAACCGACTGTCACGCCTGCGCCCCCAGTTGCAGAGCCTGGCCTCGAACCGGAGCAAGCGCCAGATTTTCCGATCCTATATTTGTTCCTCGCCGTGGTGTCCTTAACCGCCCTATACTTCTTTTGGAAGTATTACCGCCGGCGGCGGTAAGCATTGCAGCTCGATTTTGATCGCTCTCAAGCAAGACTATGAACAGTTAAGAGATTGGCGCGATTGCAACATGGGGTACTCAAATGAAAGTCCGATTCGTAACAAAAGCGCGTAAGCCATTGGTGTATGGTCTGCTCATCGTCAGTCTGCTCATAGCTGCGATGCCGAACAAGGCGGCGCACGCGCAAAGCGGTTCGCCGCCCGCCTATACTTTTGAAGAGTGCGACCGCATTAGTGAGTCCAATTTACGCGATGAGTTGAACCGCGTTACCCAATCGGTAGTTGCCGAAGAGCGAAGCGATCTATCCGTTGATGGGATAGTCAAGCTCAACTGGGAAAAGGTTGGCTTGGATTCGGTCTTGGATTATGCAGTGGACGCGGCCACTGAGCGCGTAATGGAAGAGACCGGATGGTGGGAGAAATTCATTTCAGGATGGGATCCGGAAAAGGCAAAGGAATTGACCGAAGAGGTCGCGGACTACACGTTCGCCTCCTCTGAATTTCAGGAGGCGTTCGACCTGTTATCTCACGAAATATCGGAAGAACTGGTGGCAGAAATTCAGCTGATGATCGCGAAGTCGGCTTCCTCTGCGCTTCTATGTGTTCAGACGTTTCTTGGCGACACTGTTTCCCCGACCATGGCTGCATTGCTAGAGAAACAGATCCAGGCAGAACTTGACGAGATTAGATTGAACCCAGATGATTCACAGGTCAATTGGCTGACAATTGCGGACGCTCATCCTGAGTTGTTGAAGGGCATCGGGGCTATCATCGTCTCAAATATCGTCAAGAGGGTGGGGGTAGCGCTGTCCAAGAGGGTGGCTACCCAGCTTGTAACGCGCATTGTCACCCGAACGATAGTTGGAGTTATTCCTCTCGTCGGCAACCTACTCGGCGTTGCCCTTATTGCTTGGGATTTCTTCAACGCTAGGCAAGGTTCGCTTCCCATGATTCGGGACGCGCTCAAAGAGGAGGAAGTAAAGCAGCAGATTCGCGTCGTAGTTACGTCCACAGTGGAGGATGAGTTGCGAAAAGAGCTGCCGCCACTCGCTCGCTCGCTCTCAAACGACGTATTCAGCCAGTGGCAAGAGTTTCGCAAGAATTACGCCCGCGTGGTTGACCTCGCGCAGGAGGACCAGCGCTTCAAGTCAATTCTAGACCGAACACCCATAAAGAAAGTAAGGCATTTGGCCAAATTGGTAGCGTTGACTGAGGAGAAACTCGGCGCAGACGGGCTTGCTGAGTTGATAGACTCAAGCAAATTTGAGCGCATTCTTTCACTTGAAGAAACTGGGCTTAACATGTTTCGCGTTACTGGAGACGCGGAGCTTGTCATTGCATGGGCTGACTTGGCTGGGGCATTGACTGCTAAAGTTGTAGAGCTGGAGTTGTATCGCGTAGCCACGCCTTCTGATTTCAGGGATCGAGCGGATGTGGAGGCCGTTCTCGAGCTTGAGGATGTCGGGATCATCCAGAAACTGATGTTACTGGAGCAGGACGTACGGGATGAGTTGCTGGAACTTTCGTCAGCACAGGTTGGTCAGACTCTGGATACGTTAGATTCAGAAATCCTGTCCTGGCTAGCACAAGAGTATCTGGTCGACATGGCTCAGCAGGACAAGAGCAGATTTGTTGCTAGCATCCTTACTTGGGCCGAACTGGCAGTTGAACAGATCGCTAAGGTCGTCGAGCTGGAAGTGATTTTCTTTGCTGCGCCTTCTGACTTCACGGATCAGACGGAGTTGGAAGCGGTTCTCGAGCTGGATGATGCAGAGCTTATTCGCAAACTGATGCAGTTGGAGCCAGACGTCCGCGTTGGCTTGTTGGGTCTGTCACCGGAGCAAATCGGACAATCTTTGGATGAGCTGAGCCAAGAAAATCTTTCCTGGCTATCCATCGACTTACTGACCAAACTGGAGCCACAACACCGCAATATAGTCCTGACGAGTGTGATAGATGAGCCGGACGTAATCCCCGAGCTCAAAGTAGACGCGATTCGCAAGGCACTGCTAGATAGCGACAACCTAGAAGCCACTTTGAACTACATTGTCCAGGGAACGCGATCGACGACTTGGATCGGAAGCCTGCATCGTCTGGTAACTTCCGCAGCCCCGATGCTCAGCGGTGAACTGCCTTGGGCGCTCTTTTGGCGTTACGACGGTTCCACATTGCGCATGGTGTTGGTCGTCCTGGCGGGCATAATCGCTATTGCCATAATCTGGTTCAGGGTATTCCCGCGCCGGCGGCATGAGGTCAATGTGAACGTGGTACTGCCCGACAGTCATGGCGGGGGCGCTAGAACGCAAATGGAAGAGAAACAAGCCCAGAGCGACGAGGAGGACGCACAGTGAATCTGATCGCATTCGACCGGGCTCATGATGCGGACGTAGAGGTCGGCGAGTTTCTGGTTGTCGTCGTCGTTTACGCCGCCAACGTTGTTCAGGATGTTAGGGAGATTATCCGCAACCTGGTCGGCGGCCGCATGACCCACTATGAATCCCTAATTGCGAAAGCCATCGAGCAAGGAATGTCCGACCTGGAGGAGAAGGCTGCTTCCAAGGGTTATGACGGCGTAGTGGGTGTCAAAATCAGCCACCCCCTGGTCGTTGACGGCGGCGTGGAAGTGATCATTTACGGCAATGGCTACCGCTTGTCCACTGCAGGTCCGGAAAGTTGACGAAACGCCAATTCTCGTGTAAATTATGCGAAATCATGGCGGATTTGTGCCGCCAGGTATTCATCAGTTTGCAAGGTTTTCGCGATAAGACAACGACGTCGTCCGGTCTTTGCACACGATCTTCCTTCGCATTCGGAACGGTCTAGAGCCGCTCAGATGCAGAGTGGTTACCCCCTAACCACTACTCTGAACGAGTGGCGCGAAATGGAAGAATTAGTTGAGGAGATGTCGTTATGTCGGAAAAGCAACCCACTCCTTCCTGTTGTCATCATCCCACTCTCCATCCACGAACCGGTCTGCCGGCCAAGCAAGGCCTGTATGACCCGCGTTACGAGCACGATGCTTGCGGTGTCGGATTCGTCGTAAACATCAAGGGCCAGAAGTCGAACGCCATCGTCTCCCAGGGCCTGGAAGTACTCCTCAACCTCGCGCATAGGGGTGCGTGCGGATGCGAGCCGAATACCGGCGACGGGGCCGGCGTGCTCATGCAAATGCCGGATAAGTTCATGCGCAAGGTGGCCGAGGAGGAGGGAATCGATTTGCCTCCCGAGGGCGACTACGCGGTTGGGATGATTTTCCTTCCTCCGAGAGGTGACTACCGTTTCCTGTGCGAGCAGCTTTTTGAAAAGATAGTCCGCTCCGAAGGTCAGACCGTTCTCGGCTGGCGTACCGTACCTACTCAGAATACTGAAATTGGCCACACTGCCCGCTTAGGCGAACCTGTGGTGCGCCAAATCTTCATCGGTCGTAACCCTGAACGCTTGACAGGAAACGACGATCTTTCATTTGAGCGCAAACTGTATGTGATCCGGAAGCAGGCTGAAAACCGGATCCGCTACTCCCAGCTACGTGAAGGAGACGCCTTCTACGTTGCCAGCCTCTCTTCGCGCACCATTGTCTACAAGGGCATGTTGATGGCGCCGCAGGTAAGGGGTTTCTACCCCGATCTGTTGGACGGGGACATGGAATCGGCGCTGGTCGTCATTCATTCCCGCTTTAGCACCAATACGTTCCCCAGTTGGGAGCGCGCTCACCCTTACCGGTACATGATCCATAACGGTGAGATCAACACGTTGCGCGGCAACGAGAACTGGATGTACGCCAGACAGTCCCATTTCGAGAGTGAACTGTTCGGGGACGACATCAAGAAGATTCTCCCAATCATCCACGACGATGGCAGTGATTCGGCCAAATTCGACGAGACACTCGAGTTCCTGTATCTGTCCGGGCGTTCATTGCCGCACGCCATGATGATGATGATCCCGGAGCCGTGGTCGCAGCATGAAACGATGAGCGACGCCAAGAAGGCGTTCTACGAGTACCACAGCACCATGATGGAGCCGTGGGACGGGCCCGCTTCGATGGTCTTTACCGACGGTTCAATTGTGGGCGCCGTGTTGGACCGCAACGGGCTGCGCCCCTCGCGCTATTGCGTCACAAAAGACGACATGGTAGTGATGGCGTCGGAGGTCGGCGTACTGCCAATGGAGCCGGACCGCATCCTCAAAAAGGCGCGTCTGGAACCGGGCCGCATGTTCCTGGTAGATACCTCCCAGGGCCGCATCATCTCCGACGAGGAGTTGAAGGAGACGATGGCTTCGGCGCACCCGTATCGCGAATGGCTCGACGAGCATTTGGTGAGCCTGGACGAGATTCCTGAGCCGGAGGCCGAAGTGCCAGGTGTTGACCACGGCACAATGCTCGAACAGCAGCAGATGTTCGGGTACACGTTTGAACAGTTGCGCATTCTCTTGGCGCCAATGGCGACGGACGGTGTTGAAGCGCTGGGCGCCATGGGCAACGACACGCCGGCCGCAGCCCTGTCCAACCACTCGCAGTTGCTCTACAACTATTTCAAGCAACTCTTTGCCCAGGTGACCAACCCGCCCATCGACGCTATCCGCGAGGAACTAATCACCGCCACCGAAGTGATGATGGGCACGGAGTTGAACCTGCTTGAGACTAAGCCGGAAAACTGCCGCCAGCTCAAGCTCCGCCAGCCTATAATCAACAATCAGGAGCTGGCAAAGATCCGGCACATTGAGAGCAGCGGCGCTGAGGGGTTCCGGGCGAAGACGCTTCCGATTCTATTCGATGTAAACGGTGGACGGGAAGGGCTGGATCAGGCGCTCGAAGAATTGTTTCAGGCCGCAACCGACGCCATCGAGGCAGGGTTCAACATCCTCATTCTTTCCGACCGGGGTGTCGGCCCCGGCGTCGCGCCCATCCCTGCCCTGTTGGCGACTTCCGGGCTGCATCACCATCTCATCCGCCACGAGACGCGAACGCAAACCGCGCTAATCGTCGAATCGGGCGAACCGCGTGAAGTCCATCACCTCGCGCTTCTGATCGGCTTCGGCGCGACCGCCGTCAATCCCTACCTGGCGCTGGAGACTCTGGACCAGATGATTCAGGACCGGCTCCTCGTCAATATAGACCACGAAACTGCGACCTACAACTATCTGAAGGCCGCCATGAAGGGTGTTGTCAAAGTGCTGTCAAAGATGGGCATTTCGACAATACAGAGCTATTGCGGAGCCCAGATTTTCGAAGCGCTTGGCCTGAGCCAAAGATTGGTGGACAAGTACTTTACCTGGACATCCAGCCGCGTGGAGGGCATCGGTCTTAAGGAGATTTTCAGCGAAATCAAGGTTCGACACGACCGGGCCTATCCGGTTCGACTCTACGCGCAGTCCGAGTCCAACGGCCATGGGCTGGTCGAGATAATGCCGGAGGCGTCTGCCGCAAACGGCAATGGCCATGGCGGCCAGCTGCTGTCGCCCGGCGGTGACTACCAGTGGCGCAAAGATGGGGAGCTGCACCTTTTCAACCCCCGCACCGTACACCTGCTGCAAAAGGCGACCCGCACCAACGACTACGAATCCTTCAAGGCCTACACGAAGGACATCGACCAGATGAATAAGGAGTGGTGCAATTTGCGGGGCCTCCTGGAGTTCGACTTTGAGGGGTCCCGGAGCATACCAATCGAGGAAGTGGAACCGGTAGAGGCGATCTGCAAGCGTTTCAAGACCGGCGCCATGTCCTACGGTTCGATCAGCAAAGAGGCGCATGAGACCCTGGCGATCGCGATGAACCGCATCGGCGGGCGGAGCAACACGGGCGAAGGTGGTGAAGATCCGGCCCGTTACATCCTTGAACCGAACGGCGATTCGAAAAACAGCGCCATCAAGCAGGTGGCCTCTGCCCGTTTCGGCGTCACCAGCAACTATCTTGTCAATGCAAGGGAGCTGCAGATCAAGATGGCGCAAGGAGCCAAGCCCGGCGAAGGAGGCCAGCTGCCCGGCAAGAAGGTCTATCCCTGGATCGCAGAAGTACGGCACTCAACGCCCGGCGTCGGGCTGATCTCGCCTCCGCCACACCATGACATCTATTCGATTGAGGACCTGGCCGAGCTGATCCACGACCTCAAGAACTCCAACCATCACGCCCGGATTAATGTCAAGTTGGTGTCGGAAGTTGGCGTGGGTACCGTCGCCGCCGGCGTCGCCAAGGGGCACGCCGACGTCATCCTGATCAGCGGCCATGACGGTGGAACCGGTGCGTCGCCGCAGACCAGCATCAAGCATGCCGGCCTGCCCTGGGAGTTGGGTGTAGCTGAAACGCACCAGACGCTCCTCATAAACAATCTGCGCAGCCGGGTGGTGGTTGAGACCGACGGCCAGCTGAAGACCGGCCGCGACCTCGCGATTGCGGCGCTGTTGGGCGCCGAGGAGTACGGGTTCGCCACGAGCCCTCTGGTTGCTTTGGGTTGCATCATGATGCGTGTCTGCCACCTGGACACTTGCCCAGTTGGCGTAGCCACGCAGAACCCCGAACTGCGAAAGATGTACACCGGCGATCCGCAGCACGTCGTCAACTTCATGTACTTCATCGCCCAGGAGTTGCGGGAGTACATGGCAAAACTGGGTTTCCGTACCGTGAACGAAATGATAGGGCGCACTGACCGTCTGCAAGCGCCCCAATCCATCGGACACTGGAAGGCGCAGGGCATTGACCTCACAGCGATCCTGCATCGACCGGACGTGCCTGAAGACTGGGGCCGCTACTGCCAGATAGACCAGGATCATGGCCTCGACAAGGCGCTTGACAATACGACCCTGCTTGAACTCTGCATGCCTGCGCTCGAAAACAGCGTGGAAGATGTGAAACTGGCACACGAGGCCAAGAGTGGCGGTGGATCCGGGGCTTCGCTGAGGCGGGTCAAGGAGTCTCTGCCCATTCAAAACACGAACCGGGTTGTCGGCACCATCACCGGCAGTGAGATTACCCGCCGTTTCGGACCGGCCGGTCTGCCTGAAGACACCATTCAACTGCATTTCAGCGGCGCTGCCGGCCAGAGTTTCGGCGCCTTCATTCCCAATGGCATGACGCTTGAACTTGAGGGCGACGGCAACGACTACTTCGGTAAAGGGCTCTCCGGCGGCAAGATCATCGCCTACCCGCCTTACGGATCAACTTTCAAGGCGGAGGACAACATCATCATTGGCAATGTCGCTTTCTACGGGGCGACCAGCGGGGAAGCATACGTTCGCGGCATGGCGGGCGAACGTTTCTGTGTCCGAAACTCCGGCATGCACGCAGTCATCGAGGGTGTAGGCGACCACGGTTGCGAATACATGACCGGTGGCCGTGTGGTCGTACTGGGACGCACGGGACGAAACTTTGCCGCAGGCATGTCCGGCGGGATCGCCTATGTCCTGGACGAGAAACCTGTGGACGGCGTCCATTTCGACGAACGTGTAAACCTGGAAATGGTCGAAATCGGGCCTCTCGAAGACCCGGAAGAGATCGCTGAAGTACGGGAGATGATCCAGCGCCACTACGCCTACACGAATTCGGAAGTTGCCGGACGTGTCCTTTCGGATTGGGAGACCTACCTGCCCAAGTTTGTCAAGGTGTTGCCCAGAGACTACAAACGGATGCTGCAATGTCTTGCCGAAGTAGAAGCAGCAGGCCTCAAGGGCGCGGAGGCATTGATGGCTGCATTCGAACGCAACAGCCAGGACCTGGCCGCACGAGTAAGCGGTAACTGAGAACTGCGAAACAAAGTACATCGACCAGGTATTGCGCGTTAACCCTTTCCACGCAATACGCAGTCAGGAGATTTCGAATGGGTAAACCAACCGGCTTTCTTGAATTCGAACGGCAGCCCTTCCCTGAACGTGCGCCTCTTGAACGAATTCAAGATTGGGACGAATTTCATCTCCACTTGACGACAGAGGACCTCCAGGAGCAGGGCGCCAGGTGTATGGACTGCGGCATTCCCTTCTGCCATACCGGTACGATGCCGGAGGGCGGCTGCCCCATCAACAATCTGATCCCCGAGTGGAACGACCTGGTCTATCAGAATCGCTGGCGCGAAGCGCTGGACAGGCTGCACGCCACAAATAATTTCCCTGAGTTCACAGGCCGCGTTTGCCCGGCGCCGTGCGAAGGCTCCTGCACTCTGGGCATAATTGATCCGCCGGTAACGATCAAGAGCATCGAGTGCGCGATCATCGACAGGGGGTTTGAAGAGGGCTGGGTCGTAGCCCAGCCGCCCGCAGTACGCACCGGCAAGAAAGTCGCGGTCGTCGGATCGGGGCCGGCCGGTCTGGCCTGCGCCGACCAGCTTAACGCCGCGGGACACACCGTTACCGTCTACGAACGCGCCGATCGCATCGGCGGGCTGCTGATGTACGGCATCCCCAACATGAAGCTGGAGAAGGAACGCGTTGAGCAACGCGTCGATCTGATGCGGGCCGAAGGGGTAGCCTTCATTAGAAACTGCGAAATCGGAAAAGACATACCTGCAGACAGTCTGCTTGAAGAAAACGATGCAATTGTGCTCTGCGGGGGCGCGACCAATCCCAATAACCTGCCCATTGAAGGCAGAGAGTTGGAAGGCGTCCACTTTGCGATGGAGTTCCTGCACGGAAATACCAAGCATCTCCTGGATGGCAAGTATGGCGAAGTTCCCGGTGAGGGTTTCGATTATCCCTTCATTTCTGCCGAGGGCAAAGACGTTATCGTAATTGGAGGCGGTGACACCGGCAACGACTGTCTGGGGACAGCGATGCGGCACGGATGCAACAGCGTCAACATGTTCGAAATCATGCCCAAGCCGCCGCCGGAACGGGCCGCAGGCAATCCATGGCCTGAATGGCCGAACATCTTTCGGGTCGACTACGGTCACGCCGAGGCGGCGGCGCGATTTGGCGATGACCCCCGCACTTTCCTGATCAGTACAAAGAGATTTGTTGGAGACGAAAGTGGCCGATTGAAGGAGTTGCATACGGTCATGATCGAGTGGCTACCGAGCGTGAACGGCCAACGACCCCAGTTGCGCGAGGTGCCTGGCACAGAGAAAGTTTGGCCGGCCCAGTTGGTGTTTCTGGCGATGGGCTTTCGGGGGCCGGAGAACCCGGTGCTGGACCAGCTGGGCGTCGAGAGAGATGCCCGCTCCAATGCCCAGGCCGAGTACGGAAACTTCGCCACCAACGTGCCCGGTGTTTTCGCCGCCGGCGACATGCGTCGCGGGCAGAGCCTGGTCGTATGGGCGATCAATGAGGGCCGCGGCGCGGCGCGAGAGTGCGACCGCTTCCTGATGGGCGAGACGAGCCTTCCGTAAGCAGGCCGACCCCAAAACTGTAAGAAAACAGAGGCTAGGAAAGATAGAATGGGAAAGACGCTGTTCGAAAAAATCTGGGATGCGCACGTGATTGCGGAAGATGAAGGCGCGCCTGCCGTGCTCTACATCGATGCCCACCTGGTGCACGAGGTCACTTCTCCGCAAGCGTTTGCCACTCTTCGCGAACGGGGACTGCCGGTGCGGCGGCCGGACAAGACCTTTGCCACCATGGACCATGCCATCCCGACCCGTATCGGGGCCGTGGAAATCGATTGGCCGGACGATGCGGCCACACAGGTCCGCACTCTCCGCGAGAACTGCGCGGACTTCGATGTCCCGCTCTTTGATATCGAAGGTGACGTCCAGGGCATCGTTCACGTTATCGGGCCCGAGTTGGGCGTCACGCAGCCGGGCATGACGATTGTCTGCGGTGACAGCCACACCAGCACGCACGGCGCATTCGGCGCGCTCGCCTTCGGCATTGGTACCAGCGAGGTCGGACACGTACTGGCGACCCAGTGCCTTATGCAGAAGCAGGCGAAGACCTTCGCCATCAACGTTGAGGGCGCGCTTGGAACAGGGGTGACGGCCAAAGACATCATCCTTGCCATTATCGCCAAGAACGGCGCCGGCGGGGGTGTTGGCTACGTCTTCGAATACCGAGGCGAGGCGATCCGCGCCCTCGACATGGCCAGTCGCATGACCATTTGCAATATGAGCATCGAGGGCGGCGCGCGTGCCGGACTGATCGCCCCCGACGAGACCACATTCGATTACATCAAAGGGCGCACCTACGCCCCCAAGGCCGATGCCTGGGACAGGGCCGTTGCCCACTGGCGCACGTTGAAGACCGACGAAGACGCTGTTTTCGACCGCGAGTTGACACTGGACGCGTCCGCGCTCGAGCCTATGGTGACCTATGGAACCAACCCCGGCCAGGGCGTACCCGTCACGAAACATGTACCCAGGGCGAGCGACCTGGATGATCCCGCCGAAAGACGCAGCCTCCAGAACGCGCTCGACTATATGGGCCTGACCGAAGGCCAGCCCATCGAAGGCCAGCACGTCGATATCGTCTTCATCGGCTCCTGCACCAACAGCCGCATAGAAGACCTGCGCGCCGCCGCCGCGATTGCAAAGGGCCGCCAAGTGCCCAACCATGTGGAAGCGCTGGTCGTACCCGGATCCAAGGCGGTAAAAGCGCAGGCCGAAGCAGAAGGGCTGGACCGAATTTTCAGTGAAGCCGGCTTCGAATGGCGAGGCGCCGGCTGCAGCATGTGCCTGGCCATGAACGACGACAAGGCCGGAGAGGGCAAATACGTCGCCAGCACAAGTAACCGCAACTTCATGGGTAGACAGGGTCCGGGAAGCCGTTCGCTGTTGATGAGCCCGATCATGGCCGCTGCTGCCGCTGTCAACGGCCGCGTCACCGACGTGCGGGAGATCCTCTGATGCAACCCTTCACCACCCTGACATCAACCGCACTGCCGCTGCGCACCGAAAACGTCGACACGGACCAGATCATACCCGCCCGGTACCTTACCGCCGTCACCCAGGAGGGCATGGGCGACGGGCTGTTTTCGTGGTGGCGGTACGCGCGCGATGGCAGTCCGAATCCCGACTTCGTACTCAACCAGCCCCAATACAGGGGCTCCGAGATTCTGGTGGCCGGCCGCAATTTCGGTATCGGATCCAGCCGTGAACATGCGGTATGGGCGCTCACCCAGTACGGTTTCCGGGCCGTAATCTCGCCTGCGTTCGCCGATATCTTCTACAACAACAGCCTGAAAAACGGACTCCTGCCGATCAGGTTGCCCGAAGAGACTGTCGGCCGGCTGCTCGATCTGGTCGAGGAAGTACCGCATACCAGCATATGCCTCGACCTGCCAAGCCAGACCGTGACGCTGCCGGACTTTGACAGCAGTACAACGGGAGGTTCGGAAGGTCCCTGGTCATTTGACATCGATCCTTTTCGCAAACAGTGCCTCCTGCGCGGCCTGGATGACCTCGGCTATCTGCTGGACAAGGAGGAGGAGATCAGCGCCTTTGAGGCCGCGGCGTCACTCTGACAGTTCTTGTTCTCACGTTGCCCATGCTGAGAGTAAGTGAACAGGCAGCGACAGATCAGGCGCTGGCACACGGGAAAGGGATGAAGCGGATGACAGCGGGCGCGCCTCCGGCGGACGATAAGAGTGTAGTGTGGAAAGACCCCTCGCTTGTTGACAGTTACCTTCGCAGAGTTCGCAAGGGCATTCCCCTGGCACAGATCCAGTTAGACGTTATGATGCGTGTTATCGCCGGGCCGGAAGAGGACCAGGCCCAGGGCGAGCGCCTTGTACACAATTTCCTGGACTTGGGTTGCGGCGACGGAATCCTTGCGGCAACGATCCTGGAGAAGTACCCTCGCGCCAAGGGGACACTGGTCGATTTCTCAACGTCCATGCTCCAGGCCGCTCTGAACAACCTGGAGGCGTATAGCAAGTCGCTGCATGTCTCGTCAGCAGACTACACGGACCCCTCGTGGTTCGATATTATCTCCGCCCATGCGCCGTTTGACGCGGTTGTTTCCGGCTTTTCGATTCACCACCAACCCGATTCAGTCAAGCACCAAATCTATATTGACATTTTTGACCTGTTGGTGCCCGGCGGCGTCTTCGTAAACATTGAGCACGTCTCCTCGGCGACGCCCCGAATCGAGGCGATTTATGACGACTATTTCATCGACACAATGTGGGCGAGCCAGCTGACGGAAGGCGACGGCCATACACGCGACCAGGTGGCGGCCGCATATCACGGCAGGGAAGACAAAAAGGCTAACATTTTGGCCCCGGTGGAGACGCAATGCGACTGGCTGCGAGAGATCGGCTTCGATGATGTTGACTGTTATTTCAAGGTTTTCGAATTGGCGGTCCTTGGCGGTAGACGCCCCCTGATGCAAGAGGAGAACTTCGACTACCAGGAATAGCATTGGGATCCCTGTTAGCGAATTGCGGACCAACTGGTCTTCACGTGGTCTAGCAGGTCAGGTTTGGGAGGTAGAGTCAGGAGTAGGTCCCCCCGAGCAAGGTTGTATACATAATATTTCTTGCGCTAAGCAAGCAACATCATCTCCCTGACTTCAGAGCGTAGACCAGCTTGAGTCCGGGACGGTACCGAAGAAGGAAAAGAGACGAATGGATGCAACGATTGTAATTTTGGATGGTGACGGCATTGGTCCGGAAGTCACGGCGGAAGCCAAAAAGGTCCTGGCGGCGGTGGCCGGCCGCTTCGGCCACGACTTTGTCTTAGACCACCAACAGATCGGGGGACGGTCGATCGACGAACTGGGGACAAGTTTGCCTGATGAAACCGTCGAAGCCGCGGCCGCGGCGGAGGCTGTCCTGTTGGGTGCCGTAGGCGGGCCAAAGTGGGACGACCCCAGCCTGTCCGACAGGCCGGAACAGGGTGTGCTCGCCCTTCGCAAGAGCCTGGACCTGTTCGCCAACCTGCGTCCCGTGAAGCTTCAGCCTGAATTGCTCTCCGCCAGTACCATCAAGGAAGAGACGCTGGAAGGCGTGGATCTTCTTGTGGTACGGGAATTGACCGGAGGGATCTATTTTGGCGAGCGCAAAGAGGCGGACGACAATTTCGAAGCCTTCGACACAATGCTCTACACTCGGCCGGAGATTGATCGAGTCGTTCGACTAGCCGCTGATTCGGCCATGGAGCGCAAACGCCGTCTCGCGAGCGTTGACAAGTTCAATGTTCTCGCATCCTCTCGCCTCTGGCGCAGCGTGGCCACCGAGGCACTGGCCGACTATCCGGAACTGGAGGTCGAACACATATTGGTCGATGCCATGGCCATGCATCTGATTCGCCGGCCGGCCGACTTCGACGTGATCGTCGCCGGGAACCTGTTCGGCGACATCCTCACCGATGAGGCCTCCATGCTGGCTGGGTCAATGGGCATGCTTCCCTCTGCCAGCCTGGGAGAGGGCAGAAACCGGCACAACCTGCCCCTCGGCCTCTACGAGCCGATTCACGGGAGTGCGCCGGATATCGCCGGACAGGGCATTTCCAACCCCCTGGCCGCGATACTGAGCAGTGCCATGCTGCTCCGACATAGTCTCGGTCTGGAGAAGGAGGCCGCAGTTGTCGAGGCCGCGGTAGATGCCATCCTGGCTCTTGGTGTAAGGACACCCGATATCGCCCAGCCTGGTACCGAGACGGCGGGAACCGAGGTCCTCGGAGATCTCGTCGTGAAAGAGATCCGGGACGCCTAGCAGAGGGATCGATAAGATAACGTGGTGACGACATCTCACCCGTGCCCCTCCCACTACACTTAGAGACGTCAATTATAGGCGTGCCTACAACGGGCAGTGTTGAAGGTAAAACTGTAGATATTCTTGTATGGCTACCAAGCCCAGCCAGAGCGAAGTCAATACAGAAGTCGAATTCGAGAAAGGCGGCGATTCGGCCCCTACAGATGCAGACCGCCAGTTGCGACGGTCAGTCCGCCAGCTTGGCAACCTTCTCGGCGAAACGATCGTCGAGCAGGAAGGACAGGCGATCCTGGATCTGGTCGAAGAGTTGCGGGCTCTCACCCGAGCCCAGCGTCAGGGGGACTCGAACGCCGGCCCGCAGATCGAGCGGCTGACCGGGGACCTGGTCGACGACCTTGACAGCACGCTCGGTGTGCTGAAAGCCTTCACTACCTACTTCCAACTCGTAAACCTGGCCGAAGAGCAGCAGCGTGTTCGCGTCATTCGACAGCGCACGGCACAGGCGGAAGAAAACGACAGGCACATGCCCGAAACCATAGGGGCCGCCGTCATGGGGCTGCGCAAGGGGGGAACACACCCCTCTGAATTAAGGCGTCTGCTCGATGAGATGCTGATCAAGCCCGTCTTCACTGCTCACCCTACCGAGGCCAAACGCCGGACCATCCTTCTGAAGCTGCTCGACTTGACCCGGCTGTTGCACGAACTGGACGCCCACGTGCTCCTGCCAAGCGAAAAAAGGGACCACTGGAATCAGATCCGCGAGATCGTTGTCTCGCTGTGGCAGAGCGACGTAAATCGGGACCGGAGGCCGGATGTTTTGGACGAGGTCCGCGAGGGACTCTATTTTTTTGAAACTACCCTGTTTGACCTGTTGCCGGACGTCTACAGCGAGTTGGAGCGGGCGCTCGCAAAGGAATACCCGGACAGCGCCGTCAGCAGTGGCGCGGCAGGGTTCTCTGACGGTCTGCCGACCTTCCTGCGTTACGGCTCCTGGATCGGAGGTGACCGCGACGGCAATCCTTTCGTAACTCAGGATGTCACGGAAAACGCCCTGCGGCAGCAGAAGGAGCAGGCGCTGGAACTCTACCGCCGCACTGTCGTCGGCATGTACGGCCATTTGAGCGTGGCCAACTCCCGGGGCGCCTTTTCTCAGGAGTTTCTCGACAGCTTGGCAGGGGACCTGGAACGCGCGCCGCCGAACGACAAAGCGCGCCTGGACCGCTTTTCTCTGGAACCCTACCGCCAGAAAATGATCCTGATCTATCGAAGGCTGGGCGCTA
The DNA here is from genome assembly GCA_009838625.1 of Caldilineaceae bacterium SB0664_bin_27. Taxonomy (GTDB): domain Bacteria; phylum Chloroflexota; class Anaerolineae; order Caldilineales; family Caldilineaceae; genus Bin5. Next base: position 13,879 of record VXRG01000036.1, on the reverse strand, counting down.
CACTGGCACAGAGCAGGGAAGCCTGGCAGGCACAGCGTCCGGACCCCTGGGCCTACCCCAACGCCGGTGAATTCATTGCCGACCTGGAACTGATCCAGCGAAGCCTTCGACAGAACAGAGGCAACCGGCTGGCCGAGGGACGCTTCGCTCGGCTTGTCCAGCAGGCACGTATCTTCGGATTCCATCTTGCGTCCATGGATATTCGCCAGCACTCGGACCGCCACCGGGACGCCGTCGCTGAACTGTTGCATCGCTACTACAGGCCGCAGGATCCAGATTTTGACTACCGTCAGTTGCCGGAAGAAGAACGGACGCGGCTGCTGGTAGAAGAAATCGAAAGCCCGCGGCCCCTGACCGCCCGCCTGCAGTACGGCAACGAAACCAATGAGACGGTCGCCCTTTTCCGGCTCATCCGTCAGGCCCATGAGCGCATCGCGCCTCAGGCAATCGGCGCATACATCATCAGCATGACCACCTCCGTCAGCCATGTACTGGAGGCCCTGCTACTGGCCAAGGACGCTGGCCTATTCGGCAAGATCGACATTGCGCCCCTTTTCGAAACGATTGACGATCTGGTTCGAGCGCCCGAAGTCATGAGCGCTCTCTTCGAATCCCCGATCTACCGCAAACACCTGGCGCAGCGGGACAACTGCCAGGAGATTATGATCGGTTACAGCGACTCCAACAAGGACGGCGGCTTTTTGCGGTCCAGCTGGTCGCTCTATCAGGCGCAGGAAAGACTGGCCGCTGCTTGCAGCGACTACGACGTCAAGCTGACTCTCTTCCATGGAAGGGGCGGCTCGATCGGACGCGGCGGCGGTCCTGCCAATCGCGCCATTCTCGCGCAGCCTCCGGGGTCGGTGCAGGGCCGGATCAAGCTGACAGAACAGGGGGAAGTGATCAGCGCCCGCTACAGCAACCGGGCCATTGCCAAGCGTCATCTCGATCAGCTCGTCAACGCCGTCCTGATAGCGAGCTGTGAATCCCATCATGAAGACCTGGGGGATGAGGATGGCAGCCAGAACGCTTCGCATGCCGTCGAGACGAGCTGGGTGAGAATACTGGAGGAGGCCAGCGAACGCTCGGAAAGGAAGTACCGGACACTTGTGGAGAGTCCCGCCTTTCTTGACTACTTCCACGAGGCGACGCCGATTGAACAGCTGGCACAAATGAACATCGGCTCGCGGCCGGCAAAGCGCCGCCAGACCTCGGACATCTCCGATCTGCGTGCGATCCCCTGGGTTTTCGCCTGGACACAGAGTCGCGTGAATCTGCCTGGCTGGTACGGCCTTGGCACCGGACTGCACGACGATTCGATTCGACGCCTGAGTATGTTGCAGGACATGTACCAGGACTGGCCCTTCTTCCGCACGGTCATCGACAGAGCGCAACTCTCGATGCGCCGTGCCGACATGACCATTGCCTCGCTCTACGCGTCGCTGGCCGCGGACGCGACTCGTGCTGAGGTTTTCAACAAATTCATTGAAGAGTTCCAACGCACGGAACGCATCATTCTGGGGATTACGGGACAGGCTGCCCTCCTGGACAACGAGCCCTGGCTCCAGCGCAGCATCAATCTGCGCAATCCCTACGTAGACCCGCTCAACTACATTCAGGTCGCGTTGCTTAACAAGCAACGAACTACGGTTGAGCCAGCGTCAGAGGACGCCCAGGCAGACCGCGACGCCACCGAAGAGGACCCCCGTCTGCGACAGGCGATTCTGCTGTCTATCAATGGAATCGCGGCCGGTCTACAGGCGACGGGCTGACAGCAAGCAGCACCGACAATTCGTCGTCATTCCTGGCGACACGAACGCGATTGGACCGATATGGAGTTTGGAGACGTGAAGATTCAACTATTCGACACCACTCTGCGCGACGGCGCCCAGGCCGAAGGCGTCTCGCTCAGCTGCGACGACAAGTTGCGCATCGCCGCCCGCCTGGACGAGTTTGGCATCGACTACATTGAGGGCGGCTGGCCAGGTTCCAACCCGAAAGACATGGAGTTCTTTGAACGAGCCGGAAGCGAACTGAAGCTCAGACACGCCCGACTGACGGCCTTTGGCTCCACCTGCAAGCGCGACATCGACCCCGCCGACGATCCGCAGATTCAACTGCTTCTACAGGCCAACACCCCGGTCGTCTCCTTGTTTGGCAAGAGTTGGGACCTGCACGTGCGCGATGTATTGCAGACGACGCCGAACGAGAACCTGCGAATGATTCGCGAGTCGATCGCCTATCTCACCGGCCGCGGCCGCGAGGTGGTCTACGACGCCGAGCACTTCTTCGACGGCTATAAGGAGAATGCCCAATACGCGCTTGACACGCTCAGGCAGGCCATTGCAGGGGGAGCTTCATGCGTCGTCCTCTGCGATACCAATGGCGGCAGCTTAGCCTGGGAGGTCGGCGAAATCGTACGGACGGTTCGCCTGGAGCTGGCCTCCGACTTGGCGTCGATCGTGGAAGGCGTAAACGGCAAAAGCAGCTCGCAGCCATGTTCCGGCACAGTCACTCTCGGCATTCACGCCCACAACGACAGCGACACCGGCGTTGCCAACTCACTGGAAGCACTGCGCAACGGCTGCACGCACGTGCAGGGCACCATCAACGGCTATGGCGAACGCTGCGGCAACGCCAACCTTGTCAGCATTATCGCCAACATGCAGCTGAAAATGGGCTACGATCTCGTTTCGAAGGAGAGGCTGGCTCACCTGACCGACCTCAGCCACTATGTCAACGAACTCGCCAACCTGAGGCCCAACACGCACCAGCCCTTTGTCGGCCTGAGCGCCTTCGCGCATAAAGGGGGGACCCACGTCAATGCCGTCCTCAAAAATGTCGACAGCTACCAGCATGTCGAGCCGGAGCGACTGGGTAACCAGACCCGCGTCCTCGTCAGCGAGCTCAGCGGCAAGGATAACATCTCCATCAAGGCCGATGAGTTCGGCGTCGAAGGTCTGTCCCGGGAAAAGGAAAGAGCCGTCCTCCAACAGATTAAGGAGCTGGAAAACGTCGGATTCGAGTTTGAGAGCGCCGAAGCCAGCGTCGACCTCATGCTGCGGCGCTCGCAGGAGGGATACCGGCCACGCTTTTCGCTGATCGACTACTCTGTGTCGGTGGCGAACCGTGCCGGACGCGGACTCTCGTCGGAAGCGACAATAAAGGCTGAAGTAGGTGACCAAATCTACCACGAGGTTTCCGAAGGCAACGGGCCGGTCAACGCACTGATGCTGGCCCTGCGCAAGGCGATCCAGGGCCACTTCCCTCACTTGGACCGTATGCACCTTCTTGACTACAAAGTGCGAATCATTAACAGCGACCAGGGCACCGGGGCATCGGTGCGCGTGCTCATCACCAGTTCCGACGGCGTACACAATTGGACCACTGTGGGGGCAAGCACGAACATTATCGAGGCCAGTTGGACGGCCATATCCGATGCCGTCGAATATTTCCTCATCAACTACGATCCGAACGTCGAAAGCGGGTTGCCAGCCCGTGGCGCTGATATCGACTACGCGCAGCCATCGGTCAGTGAATACGTTGCAGACAGCACGCCAGTGGTTTCCGAGGAGAGACACAGCGCGGAACTCTCAAGCGCCGGATAGGAGGGGTCTCGCAGATCTTTCGGGCCGGCCCTACTTTCAACAAGAAAGAGAATCCAATGTCAGTTTCAACCAGACACAAACTCAACAAGTACAGCAGCGTGCTCACCCAGACGATCTCGCAGGTCGGCTCTCAGGCGATGCTCTACGGCGTCGGGCTGACCGATGAAGACATGCACAAACCCCAGGTCGGCATCGCTTCGATGGGTTGGGAGGGCAACACCTGCAACATGCACCTCAACGCTCTCTCGCGGCGGGTTAAGCAGGGCGTGCAGGAGGCGGGGGCAGTCGGCCTGATTTTCCACACTATTGGCGTCAGCGACGGGATGTCCATGGGCACGGCCGGGATGAAGTTTTCGCTCCTGAGTCGCGACATCATTGCCGACTCGATCGAAGCCGTCATGCGGGCCCAGTGGTACGACGCCAATATATCGCTGCCCGGCTGCGATAAGAACATGCCCGGCGTGCTGATGGCGATGGCACGCGTCAACCGGCCCAGCCTTATGGTTTACGGGGGCACGATCAGCCCAGGCTTTCTGCAGCAGCCTGGAAACGGCAGCCTCCAGAAACTGGACATCATTTCGGCATTCGAAGCCTACGGCCAGTATCTGGCCGCCGACATCGACGAGGAGCAGATGCGCGAGGTCCTGCGCAACGCCTGCCCCGGTGAAGGCGCCTGCGGCGGCATGTACACCGCCAACACAATGGCCTCCGCCATTGAATCGCTGGGCATGAGCCTTCCATTTAGCTCCTCCTACCCTGCGACCAGCGAGGGTAAGCAGCAGGAGTGCCTGGAGGCGGGCGCGGCCATCCACAACCTTCTGGAGCTGGACCTGAAGCCGCTCGACATTCTGACCCGCGAGGCCTTCGAAAACGCAATCACGCTCACGGTAATCCTCGGCGGCTCAACCAACGCCGTACTGCACCTGATGGCCATCGCCAAGTCCACGGATGCCGACCTGACCATTGACGACTTCCAGGATATTTCCGACCGTACGCCCCTGCTTGCCGACCTCAAGCCCAGCGGGCAGTACGTCATGGAAGACCTCTATGAAGTCGGCGGTGTTCCCGCAGTGCAGAAGATGCTGCTCCGCGAAGGCTTTCTTCACGGCGACTGCATGACGGTTACAGGCAAGACGCTTGCTGAAAACCTGGAAACCGTTCCTGACCTGACGGAGGGCCAGAAGATCATCATGCCTGTGGATAAGCCCGTCAAGGAGACCGGCCACCTGCAGATCCTCTACGGCAATCTGGCGGAGACCGGCGCCGTCGCCAAGATAACGGGCAAAGAGGGCCTCCGCTTCAAAGGCCCCGCCGTCTGTTACGACTCGGAAGAAGACTGCCTCGCCGGCATCGAGAGCGACGAAGTTCTGCCAGGAAACGTCGTCGTCATCCGCTACGAGGGGCCCAAGGGAGGACCGGGCATGCGTGAGATGCTCAGCATTACCGGTGCCATCATGGGGAAGGGGCTGGGCAGTGATGTCGCCCTGATAACTGACGGCCGCTTCTCCGGCGGCAGTCACGGATTCGTCGTCGGCCACATTACGCCCGAAGCGCAGGAGGGCGGCCTGCTCGCACTTGCGCAGAACGGCGATACCATAACCATCGACGCCGAAGAAAACACGCTCACGCTTGAAATTGCTGAAGAGGAAATCGACCGCCGCCGCGTGGCCTGGAGCCCACCTGAATACAAGGCAAAGAGCGGCGTCCTCTGGAAATATATCAGGACCGTCTCCAGCGCCTCCGAAGGCTGCGTAACCGACGCTTAGGCCGGGAAACTCGGCTGGATTTGCAAGGAAGAGACTCTAACGGGAGCAACACCCATGAACTCTGGCAACAACGCCCTCCGCCTCGGCACTTCGACCTACTCCTACTGGCACTTTACGCCGGAGAAAACACCCATAGAATCCGTACTCGATGCCGCGGCAGAGCTCGGTCTGTCAGGGGTGGAAATCCTCCACCGGCAGATGGAATCTGAGGAGAATGCATACCTGCAAAAGCTGAAAAAGCACGCATTCACACTCGGCTTGGACATCTACAATCTCTCGATCCACCAGGACTTCGTCCACGACGATGCGGTCGTGCGCCAGCAGCACATCGACCACACCATCCACTGCATTGATCTGGCCCACGAAATGGGTATCCCGTCGATTCGCGTCAACTCGGGCGGCTTCCGAAAACAGGGTAGCTTCGACGATCTGATCAAGGCCAAAGGGTGGGTGGAGCCGTGGGACGGCTTCACCATGGATGACGGCTTCAATTGGGTGATCGACGCCATCGAGCGCTGCCTGCCCCACGCAGAGCGCAGGGGCGTGCTCCTGCTGTTAGAGAACCACTGGGGCCTGACCACATTCGCCCACGATATGGCCCGCATCATCGAGACCATCGACTCGCCCTGGTTGCAGGCCATTCTGGACATGGGCAACTTCCTCTTCGAGGACGATATGTACGCCGCCATGAAGCGCGTCGCCCCCTACGTTCGCCTGGCCCACGCCAAGACCTACCCTGGCGGCGGAAACTGGTACAGTCTTGACCTCGACTACGCGCGTATTTTCCGGATTCTCCTCGACGCCGGTTGGGGCGGCTACTGCTCGATCGAGATGGAAGGCGCGGAGAACGCCGCTACCGCCGTTCCCAAGAGCATCGAGATGCTGCGCAATGCCTGGGAAAGTGCGACGTAGTACCGTACGTTGAGTCCTTCGAGCTAAGGAAGAGGAACTGTCTAGACTCCTCCGCCAAAGCGCTCCCGCAAAACCTTCTTGTCGAACTTGCCTGTACCGGTCTTCGGAATCTCGTCAATGAATTCGTAGCCGTCCGGCAACCACCATCTGGCAACCTGCGGCTCCATAAACTGTCTTAATTCCTCAGCGCCGGGTGGGGTCTCGTCGTCTGTTGGTACGACTACTGCCAGCGGACGCTCGCCCCAACGTTCATGGGGCACGGCGATAACGGCTGCCTCCAGCACCTGTGGATGGGCCATCAACAGATTTTCCAGCTCCACTGATGAGATCCACTCGCCGCCGCTTTTCACCAGATCCTTTGTGCGATCCGTTATCGACATGAATCCGTCAGCGGAAATCGTGACTACGTCCCCCGTTCGGAACCATCCATCCTCGGTAAAGCTGTCGTCGCCGCCTTCCAAATTGTAGTAGGCTTGCGCCACCCACGGCCCGCGTACCTGCAACTCGCCAAAAGTCTCACCGTCCCAAGGCAGTTCCTGGCCCGCGTCGTCCATGATGCGCATGTCGACTCCGGAAATCGGGTAGCCCTGTCGGGCCTTGACGTCCCACCTCTCCTCCTGCGGCAGTGCCTGGTGGTGGCTGAGCAACTTCGATACCGTTCCCAGCGGAGACATCTCTGTCATGCCCCAGGCATGAACGACGTTTACACCCAGTTCCTTCTCATAGGCCTCGATCAGGCTACGCGGCATTGCCGAACCGCCGACCACCAGGGCGCGGATACATGATATGTCTCGTGGCCTCTGTTTCAGATCGTGATAGAGCCCATTCCAGATCGTCGGCACGCCGGCGGCGACCGTCACCCGCTCCGTCTCGATCAACTCTGCCAGCGCGGCCGGCTGCATGTGCGGTCCCGGCATCACCAGGTCGGCTCCGACGTTGACTGCCGCAAAAGGCAGGCCCCAAGCCATGGCGTGAAACTGAGGGACAACCGGCATGACGACGTCGTTTTCCGTCAGGCCCAGCGCGGCTGCCTGGCAGGACCCCACCGTATGCAGGTACATCGAGCGGTGACTGTAAAGCGCGCCTTTGGGGTGGCCTGTCGTGCCGCTGGTGTAGCAGAGCCCCATTGCCTGGTTCTCACCCTCCACCTGCCAAACGTACTCATCCTCCGCAGCCGCCATCAACGTCTCGTAATCATGGACCTGGCCCGGCAGACTGGCCTCCGCCCCGCCCTTGTCTCCATTGAACAGCACGAAGTGCTCGACTCCGCTGATCTTGTCGCCCAGCCCTTCCATCAGTGGCAGCAGCGTCGCGTCAATGAATATAGCCTTGTCCTCGGCGTGGTTGATGATATAGGCCAGCTGGTCCGGAAACAGGCGAATGTTCAGTGTATGAACCACCGCCCCCGCGCCGGGCGCACCGAAGTATAGCTCCACGTGTTGGTAGTTGTTCCACGCAAACGTCCCGACGCGGTCGCCTGGCTGCACGCCAAGCCCTTTGAGCACATTGCAGAGTCGTTTCACCCGCCCGAAGAGGTCCCGGTACGAATACTCGTGCAACATCCCGTCAGGCTGTTTAGTTTTGACCTTCTTGGACGGATACAGGCGATTCCCGTGTTCCAGAACGCGGTCGATCGTGAGCTGATAGTCCATCATCAGGCCGGTAAGCATTCGACGACTCCTTGAGTCTTGGTAACGGTTTACGAGGTCGCAAGCGGGGAGAAACTCTCTGGCAGATTGTAGTACCTGCTACGCGTTTGGTCAACCGCCCCTCCAATCCATTCGCCAACCTGGAGCCGGTGCAGTGACCAGTCTGTTTCGCTCGAACTGCTCTTCCCTCCCTCTAGGACATTCAGCCCCTGGCCCCAGCAGTTGAAACTATACGAACGCGCCAATGCCCGTAATCTCCCGACCGGCGATCAGGAGGTTTATCTCGTTTGTGCCCTCATAGGTGTACGTAGCCTCGACGTCGGTGAACAGACGCGCGATGTGATTGTCTATCAGGATGCCGTTGCCGCCCAGAATCTCCCGAGCCAGCGCGGCAGCGCGCCGCGCCTTGACCGCACACGTCTGTTTCGCCAGCGAGAGTTGACCTGAGGTGGCGGCGCCGGTTTCCATCAGTTTGGCCAGTCGCCAGACAAGCAACTGCGTCTGCGTCAAGTCGGCCGCCATCTCCACCAGTTTGGCCTGGATCAACTGAAAAGCCGCTATTGGCTTCCCAAACTGCTCCCGTTCGCAGGCGTATTCGAGCGCAATTTCGTAGCAGCCGGCCGCTAAACCGACCGCCTCCCATGCTACGCCCGCCCGTGTGTTCGCCAGGACCGCCGTCAAATCGCGAAAGCTGTTGCATGCAGCGAGCCGGTTCGCCGCCGGTACATACACGTCTTCGAGCGTAATTTCTGCCTGGTGCACTGCACGCTTTGCGATCTTGCCCTGCATCGCCGTCGCGGTAAAGCCGGGGAGCTGTCCTGGATCCTCCAACACGAATCCCCCAAAGCGCCCGCTCTCGTCTCGCGCCCAGACGATTATCAGGTCGGCGATCGTCCCATTACCGATCCACCGCTTCTTGCCGTTGAGGACATAGTGGCTGCCCACACGTCTCGCAGTCGTTAGCACGTGCGCCGCGTCCGATCCCCGCTCGGGCTCTGTCAGCGCAAACGCGCCCAGCCTTTCCATGCGCGCCATCGCCGGCAGCCAGCGCTCCCTTTGCTCATCTGAACCCAACAAACCTATTGAACCTATCGCCAGGCCGGAATGCACGCCGAACAGGGTACTGATAGAGCCGTCCACGCGGCAGATCTCGTATTTCACCAGCCCGTCGCTGACACAGTCGAGGCCGGCGCAGCCGTACCCAATCTGCGTCCCGCCTACGATTGTCAGATCTCGCAGTCCCAGCGCCAGTTCAAGCGCGATTTCTCCCTGTTCCCAGTAATCGTTGATGGCCGGTTTGACGACCTCTTCCATATACGCCCGCACGCGGTCGCGCACCGCGCGCTGAGCTGGCGATAGGAGATCATCAAATTGAAATAAGTCATTGACTGGCGCTGTCATTAGAGTCCCTCTTTTTTTGAGCCGGCTCAATTTACAAATTGTATTCCCTTCCGATCTGTCCTTGCAATTCTGATCCACTCTTCTTCACTTCGAAAGTACCGCGGGCGATGGGGCAAATCCGGCCTCCCCTTGGGCCCAGGGCTATCGCGTCTTACCGTGTCCGTTTCTTGGTAGCCTACCCGAAACGCATGGCCAGGTCGTGCCCCTGCCCCTCCGTGCATATCGCACCCTCCACCTCCACCCCCATTCTACAGTAGGGGCAGGCCTTGCCTCTCTCCAATTTCCCGTAAACAGTGCCACCCGCAGCCGCCACTGATTCCCAGCTAGACTGTTCCCGCCCCAAATCTGGTCTGCACCCGTTGTCGAGTGGGTCTTGACAATGGCACTGCGCCAATGTATCGTAGTAAATGGACTGTAGAGCAATAGCGAGCCTGTGCCGTCACTAAGTACGGCCGATCTTTGAATTGCAAGAGTACCTTGACCCGGGAAGGGAAAAGAGAGAACCAGTGAGGAGGAACATGCTGGCGGGAGTCCGGACTGTCTTTGCTTTTGCGTTTGTAGGATTCGTGCGACTGACGTGGCACATAAAGCATATCCTTGTAGAACAGGACAGCCCCGGCCTGACTTCTATTCTAGTGGGTCCTCTGGAAATGTCGCCCAAAAGAAAGAATCGAAACAGGCTACTGAGGACGGATCGAGCGCAGGATGAACAGTCGTATCCCAGTATGTCTAAGTGAGAAGTCTCCGCCTCAGTTCGTTTCCCGCTTACTCTTCCACGCCGAACATTCCGACTAGTCCCCATGCCCAAGACCCGCAAAGTTCAAAAAAGGGCCCTCACTTTTTGCAAGTCCAGCCTGAGACGACAATACAAAAAGGGCCAGACTATCATAGCGCCCCTTCCTTGTAAACGTCCCTGCCGTGTGCTACAGTTCAAACAAAAGGAGGCCCGCACATGGCAACAGACCTGCACTCTCTCTTCCGCATCCCCGGTCCGACCCAGGCCGACCTCGACTCATTCCATAACGACGGTTACATAGCCTATCCCAACGTCTTCTCCGACCAAGCCAGGGAAGCCCTCATTGAGGAGATCGAAGGCCTCGACCAAGTGCGCGACTTCGTCCAACAACTGGGTAACCACAGCGACGACCCGAAACCCTACTTTATCAGACCCTGGAACGATCGAGGCCCCTACGCCGACCAGCTGATCGACGATCCTTTCATCGCCTCGCTTCTGCGCGCCACCATCGGCGACGATTACCATTACTGCCATTCCGCCCTCAACATCGCGCCCCGGGGCATCGGTCCTCTTCGCCATCACCAGGACCATCATCATTGGAAGCATGCAAACCCCGTCAACCTCGCAGAACGCGACAAATACTATGTTCAGATTCTCTACTACCTGAACGGCTTCACACTGGGCGACCGCAATCTGAAAGTTATCCCAGGCAGCCACCGCGTCGCGCCCACTGATGACGCCACACCGGACAGAATGCTCGCCGGTGAGTTCGACGACGAAGCGGGCCGGCCGCTTAAGGAGAAGCGCCTCGAGCTGCCGCCGGGCAGCATGGTCTACATCAACGCTCGTATTTTCCATGGCGTTGAACCCAAGCCCGCGGACTCTCCCCAGCCCTACAGGATCTTCAATATCGACATATTCAAGGAGGCGGGCCCGCCGCACCGATATACGCAGGAGATTCCCTCTGAATGGATTGCCCGAGCCAACCCGGCGCGCAGGAAGCTGTTCCTCCGCGAAGCCTACAGTGAGGGTTGTTGGGCTTAGTAATGGGTACTGGACGGACGAACTTCAGATGCTGTAGCCCTATGCGCTCTGACCTTGTGTCGGGGCGCTGCTCTTTCTGTGCTGGTCTTGAACCGACCCCGCCACTGTGGTGGCGACTGTGAACTGCTTGAAGACTGCCTCGCCGTTAAGTTACACTACACGACGACAGGGCAAGGTCCGGTTTCTCCATCCAACTTACAGGAGCGCCCTGCCAAATGTCTGACTTTCTCCGCTACCGCCAGATCCACCTCGACTTCCACACCAGTGAACAGATCACCAACATTGGCGGAGAGTTCGACGCCAGGGCATGGGCCCAACAGCTGGTCGACGCCTCTGTCGACTCTATTACCTGCTTCGCCCGCGGCCACCACGGCATGATCTTCTATGAAACTCAGGCCCACCCGGAGCGGCGGCATCCCCACCTGCAGTGCAACCTGTTGAAAGAGCAGATCGAAGCCGCCCACGAAAGCAATATCCGCGTACCCATCTATACGACCATTCAGTGGGACTACTATACCGCCCAGAAACAGCCGCAATGGTTGCAGACAGCCGCCGACGGTTCGATCCAGGGACAGAAGCCCTATGAAGCGGGTTTCTATGCGAAGCTCTGCCTGAACACACAATACGTCGACCTTCTCAAGGCCCACGTCGACGACATGTTCGCTTGCCTGCCCGCAGTGGACGGTCTCTTCTTCGATATCGTCCAGGACCAGGACTGCTCCTGCACTGCTTGCCGGCATGAAATGCTGGCCCGGGGCATTGACCCAGCCAGCGATGCCGACCGCCAGGCCTTCGGCCAAGGGGTGACCGACCGCTTCAAGCGAGCGATGTCCGCACATGTGCGCAACCACAGCCAGGACTGCACGATCTTCTACAACTCCGGCCACGTCGGCCCGCGGCAACGCGCCACTGGGGAGACCTACAGCCACTGGGAACTCGAATCGCTGCCTTCGGGAGGCTGGGGCTACATGCACTTCCCTCTCTCACAGCGATACGCTCGCACGACCGGCCACGACAGCCTGGGCATGACAGGCAAGTTCCATACCTCTTGGGGTGACTTCCAGTCCTACAAGAACGAGTCCGCTCTCCAATACGAGTGCTTCCAGATGCTCGCCTTGAACGCAAAATGCTCCATCGGCGACCAGCTGCATCCCACTGGGAGGCTCGACCAGGCCACGTACGACCTGGTTCGCCCGGTTTACCGCGAAGTGGCGCGCAAGGAGCCTTGGTGCCGGGGCGCTAGACCTATGACGGATATCGGAGTTTTCACTCTGGAGGAGTTCACAGGCGAGCGGCTGACCGTAGAGACCGTTGGCGCAGTTCGAATGTTGCAGGAGGGCGGCCACCAGTTTGACGTCGTCGACAGCGAGACCGGTTGGGACAGCTACCGTGTGCTCATCCTGCCTGATGCTGTGACCCTCGACCAAAAGCTTGCAGGCAAGGTTGAAGATTACCTCGCCGGGGGCGGAAGGCTCATTGCCTCTTTTGAGTCCGGACTCACGCCCGATCTGGTCGATTTCGCTTTATCTGACTGGGGCGTCCGAAAGGCCGGTGAAGGCCCGGTTGACGCCGGCGGCGAAACTGTGCGGGGCCGCCACTTTCACAGCGGGGACTACGTAGATTACCTTCGCGCGGAGAACTCGCTGGCCGGGGGCCTGCGGCAGACCGAATATGTCATGTACATGCGCGGGCTGGAAATCTCAGCTGGAGAGGACGCAGAAGTTCTGGCCAGAATGGTTCCCTCCTACTTCGACCGGACGTGGCAGCACTTCTGCTCACACCGGCAGACACCCAGCAGCGGCGAACCTGGGGCGCCGGCCGCGGTACGCACGGGAGACGTCGTCTACTTCGCCCATCCCATCTTTCGCCAGTACCACCGCAACGCGCCCCGCTGGTGCAAGCAACTGCTTTTGAACGCGCTGGATATGCTTCTGCCTGACCCGCTTCTGAGGCACGGCGGCCCAACAGGAATGTTGACCGCTCTGAACGAGCAGCCTGATCAGAGGCGTATGGTCCTGCACCTCCTCCACTACGTTCCTGAACGGCGCGGCCAGGATTTCGACGTTATTGAGGACGTGCTGCCCCTGTACGACGTCGACGTCAGCCTGAAGTTACCTGGGCAGGTGGCCGGCGTACGCTGCGTCCCGGACGGGGTGACACTGTCTTTCGACGAGGCGAAAGGAAGGCTAAACTTTACCGTGCCCAAGGTGGAAGGACATCAGATCGTGGAGATTTCCTTGCGCTAGGACCGCCGCTCGTCTTACAAACGCCGGCACTTCTCATGTTCTCTGCCAGTAGTCTACGACCACGACCTTTTCGAGGTGAGGACGCAGGACGGCTCCAAAGGCTGCGTGGTCGGGATGGGGCAGATAGGCGTCGCGGTCAGCCTCGCTGGCGAATGTGACGAAGAAGCAGTGGGTAAACCCTGCTGCTTTGCCCTCGACGCTCACATCCGTACCCCACTCAAAATCCTGGATCACGTCGATCTTGCCCGGCAGAGCCCTGAACGCGTCCTCGATTTCGCGAACGTTGTCATCCGGCGTTCCGTCCTTGAACTGAAAAAGGACGACGTGACGCAATACTGACTGTTCAGACATATACACTCTCTTTCGGCAGATGCCCCGGCCTGTGCAGTTTGAATCAGTTTCAACTCCCACAACCTACCTGAATTCGGACCTAGCCGCAAGAGTTCAGATTTGCTGGATGCAGTCCCAAAAGGGGGCGAGCCGTCGCAAACCTATGCCAGCGGTTGGATCATTTCCGGCC
>VXRG01000087.1 GCA_009838625.1 Caldilineaceae bacterium SB0664_bin_27 | reverse complement strand
CCTTATCGGAAACTGGTCTTACGAAGTTCTCCGCGCACCTCCGCGTCATCCGCGGACAAAAGGTGTTCTTCCCGGCCCTCTTTAGACCCACCGGCTTTCTTCGGCAATACTCGCAGTCCAGATCAGATTCGACTGCCTTCGGGGGTACCCCCCCCTGAAAACGTGCCAAATTGTGCCAAATTGTGCCAAACGCCATCAGCGACTCTACTATCGAGCCATTGAGTGAAACGGGGGAACCCCCCAGGAAAGGCGGAATATGGTGTCAAAATGGTGTCAAAATGCGTCAAAGTGGCGTGAAGGTCACTAAATGTTCTCTAAATTGAGCCGTTGAATGGAACGAGGAGTCCCCCCAAGACGCCGGACAAAACCTGGAAAGTCCTTCAGTGCTCCCTCCCTCCCTCCATGCGCTGCAGCACACCACTTACTCCTCACTCCTTTCCACTCTCTCCTCGACTGAAACTATCGTCATGACCCCAACTCGCTTCAGTTTGCATTTTCCTGCGGAATCAAACTATACTCACGAAACCGCTTTAGTATGCTGAAGCAACTGCTGTCGTCGCCAGCCCGCATTGCAGTCCTCGCCAGTTTTGCCTATGAGTGGATTAGCCAGGGTAATACGCTACCTGCGTCCCTATGCTTGGATGACCGTACTGGGCATCGTCACAACCATCTTGCCCGTGCTGATGGAACTCGTGACGCCCCTCATGGTCCAGTTCATCATCGATCAGGGCATTCGCGCCGGTGACATGGCCGCCGTCTGGCAGGGCAGCGGCATTATGATGCTGGCCGCAATTCTCGGCGCCGCCACGACCATTGGCCAGGGCATCGCCCGCGCCCAGATCTCCCAGGGGATCGCCTTCGACCTGCGCAACGACCTCTTCCGCCACATTCAACGCTTCTCCTTTGCCAACCTGGACCGCATGCAAACGGGACAACTCATGACCCGCGTCTCCAGCGACGTCGACGTTGCCCGCATGTTCCTCAGCGCCGGTATGGCCTTGCTGTTGCGAACCCTTATGATGGTCATCGGCAGCCTGACCATGATGCTGATCATTGACTGGCGGCTCGGCCTGATCATGGTCACAATGCTCATCATCTCGGGGTCCGTAATCTTCTGGTTCCTGCGCATCGTGGGCCCGCTCTTCTCCGTCGTGCAGCAAAAGCTGGGCAAACTGAATACGCTGGTCCAGGAGAATCTCGCCGGCGTCCATGTAGTCAAGGCCTTTGTCCGGGAGCAATACGAAATCGAGAACTTCGACCGCGACAACGTCGACTACATGGAGCAGAACATCAAGGTGGGGCGGTACCTTGCCCTCGTGATGCCGGTGCTGCTGGTCCTTACAAATCTGGGCGCAACCATCGCGATTTGGCGCGGCGGCATCGATGTCATTGGCGGAAGACTCACTATCGGAGAACTGGTCGCCTTCAGCAACTACATGCTGATCGGCATGTCGCCTTTACTGCTTCTGAGCAACATTCTCTCGATGATCTCCCGCGCCGAAGCCTCGTCAAAGCGTGTCGTTGAAGTGCTGGATACGGAGCCCGCCATCCAGGCGCCGCCAACACCTGCCGTCATCACAAAGCCTGCCGGGGATATCAGCTTCGAGAACGTCTCGTTTTACTATTCCGGTTCACGGATCAGTAGGGGCTTGGACGCGACTGCCGCCGGCAATGGCCGGGCTCAGTCGCAGAGTGGCATCCCTGAAGCAGAACAAGCGAACGGGCAGCGTCTGACTCGCACGGCCAGGGGCAACGTAAGGCCCATTGGTGAAGAAGTGCTGGACGGCATCTCTCTGCACGCCGCTCCGGGACAGAAGATCGCTCTGATGGGGGCGACCGGGTCAGGCAAAAGCACGCTGGTAAATCTCATCCCCCGCTTTTACGACGCCGAAGGAGGCGTTATCAAGGTCGATGGCGTCGATGTACGCAATTGGGAGCCGGTTAGGCTGCGCAAGGAAATAGGCGTGGTCCTGCAACAGACGACTCTATTCGCAGGAACCGTGCGTGAAAACATTGCTTACGGTCGACCCAATGCGTCGATGAGAGAGGTCGTCAGCGCGGCAGAATCCGCCCAGGCCCACGACTTTATCATGCAGATGCCGGACCAGTACGAGAGCCTTGTCGAGGCCCGCGGCGCCAATCTCTCCGGCGGGCAAAAACAGCGTATCGCCATCGCCCGTGCTTTGCTGACGAATCCATCGGTCTTGATTCTCGACGACTCGACCAGCGCTGTCGACCTGGATACGGAATTGAGGCTGCAGCAGGCGCTGGCGGAGAAAATGGCGGGGACGACAACGTTCATCGTCGCCCAGAGGATAAGCAGCGTTGTCGACGCCGATCTCATCCTCGTCCTCGACGACGGCAAGATCGCTGCACAGGGCACACACGAGGAGCTTCTGGCCGGCAGCGAAATCTACCAGGAGATCTACTACTCTCAATTCGAAGAGGCTTGAGATACTCGGACCGTTCCTGAATAGCCTGGCGAAGAGCGCGATTTTTTTCCTATGACCGTTTCCCGACCACCACAGCGACAGCCTATGCGCCTCGGCTTTGGCGGCGGCGGCATGCTCACCGGAGAGGCCGCCGGCAATACGCGCCACACGCTGAAGCGCATGGCCGCATATCTGCGGCCGTATCGCCCGCAGCTTCTGATAGTCGCCTTCTTTGTGACCATCAGCACAGTGCTGAGGCTATTCGGACCGATGTTGCTTGGCCGCGCCATCGACCTCTATATCGCCCCGGGTGACGCCGCTGGACTCCGCATCCTGGCCTTGCAGATCGTCGCCGTCTATCTCGGTGCCGCCGGCACCTCAGCCGTCCAGGGTCTGATCATGGTTGTTCTGGGCCAGCGGTTCGTATCCGATATTCGCGAAGGCCTGTTCATCCATCTGCAGCAGATGTCGATGGCATTTCACGACCGAAACCAGGTCGGCGATCTGATGAGTCGAATCACCAACGACTCGGAGGCAATAAACCGTACGCTCTCCAATGGCCTGATCGAGTTTACCTCGAACATCCTGCTTCTGGGGGGGACTTTTGTAGCGATGTTCCTACTCAACTGGCAGCTAGCCTTGGCCATGCTTGTACTGATGCCCCTGATGCTGCTAATAACCGGCGAGGTGACCCGCCGCAGCCGGGCCGCGTTTCGCACCGTCCAGCACAATCTCGGCGCGCTAAACGCCGTGATGGAGGAAAACATTACCGGGGCGCGCGTGGTCCAGGCGTTCGCCCGCGAAAAGGACGTATACGCGACCTTCCACGAGGTCAATTCGAAGTACCGAAAGGCTGGGATGACGGCCGACATCATCACGGCCGCCCTGGGTCCCATGTTCACGACGATGATGACCATCACCATCGCGGTTGCCGCCCTGCTGGGAGGCTGGCTGGCGATTGGAGGGATTCTGGAAGTCGGCGTGCTGGCGGCTTTCATCATCTACATAATGAACTTCTTCCGACCCATGCGCGGCATCGCCATGCTCTACAATCAGCTCCAATCAGCCCTGGCTGGCGCAGAGCGCATTTTTCAGACATTGGACGTGGAGCCCACGGTGACCGACCGTCCGGACGCGCCGCCGCTGGCCGAGATAGAGGGTGAGGTGGTATTTGAAAATGTGAGCTTCAGCTACGGTGTGGAGCCGCCGCCCACTCCTGCCCCACGCGGACGAGGTAATGGGCGTATGCCCGGGGCAAATGGTCGTAGAGACCCTGGTGAAGAGTCAGGGCCGGAGCGCGTTCTGGAAAATATCAGCCTTCATGCCAGGCCCGGTGCCACCATCGCCTTGGTGGGTCCAACCGGAGCCGGCAAGACGACGATCATCAGTCTGTTGAGCCGCTTCTACGATGTGGATGAGGGCAGCATTCGCATCGACGGTCACGACATTCGCGACGTGCAGCAGGCTTCGCTGCGCAAACAGTTGGGAATCGTGCTGCAGGATACCTTCCTCTTCTCCGGAACGGTACGCGAAAACATCCGCTACGGTCGGCTCGACGCAACCGACGAAGAAGTCGCCGCCGCGGCAGAACTGGCAAACGCCGACAGTTTCATACGCCTGCTTCCAAGAGGATACAACTCACAGGTCTCGGAGCAGGGGAACAACTTCAGCGAAGGACAGCGCCAGCTCATTGCGATCGCCCGCGCCATCCTCGCCGATCCTCGCATTCTCATCCTCGACGAAGCGACCAGCAGCGTGGACACGCGTACGGAAGTGCAGCTGCAGCAGGCCCTTCTGCGGCTGCTGGAGGGCCGCACAGCCTTTGTGATCGCCCACCGGCTCAGTACGATTCGCAACGCCGACGAAGTTCTGGTTGTAAACGATCATCGGATCATCGAGCGAGGGTCGCACGAGGAGCTGCTGGCGATGAAGGGCTTCTACCACGACCTCTACACGAGCCAGTACATGCGGGTGAAAGGAGCGCAGTCGGTCCCCGAAGGTCAGGTTGTGCGCAGGAATTGAGTTGAGCTGAAGCTCAGGCTATGCGCTTCCCGCTCTCATCGTCAAAAAAGTGTAGTCCTGAATCCTCAAACTGTACAGAAATCCGCTCGCCAAGGGCAATTCGCTCTCGGACATCTGCCTGGGCCAGAAGGCTGTGCTCCCCCGACCGGAAACCAATGAACTGGATCTGCCTGCCATAGTCAGGTTCAACAGACTCTACCGTCCCCAACCAGGCGTTGGCTGGTGACGAAGATCCGCCTTCGTCTGCCTCTGACAGCCCTTCATCGACGACAACCCTCGTAGATTCGGCCGGAATCCCAACTGTCACCCTCTGTCCTGACCTGAGCGCCTCCAGTCGCGATGCCTGTGGCACGAATCGCAGCCCCTGGCCCGCGACGATCCCACCCTGATCCACGACCGCCCCTGGCAGCAAACTCATCGGGGGGGTGCCCAGAAACCCTGCGACGTACGTATTGGCCGGCTGCCTGCGAACCTCATCAAACGGGCCAACCTGTTCGATCCGTCCGGCCCGCATCACAGCCACCAGGTCGCCCAGGGCCATGGCCTCGGTCTGATCGTGGGTGACATATAGAGCGGTAATCGAGAACCTGCGCAAAAGGCGCTTGATTTCGACCCGTGTCTTCGATCGCAATTTGGCATCCAGGTTGGAAAGAGGCTCGTCGAAGAGAAAGACTCGCGGCCTGCGTACGATAGCTCTCGCAATGGCCACGCGCTGCTGCTGACCTCCTGACAATGTACCCGGCTTGCGCTGCAGCAGCGAGTTGAAGCCGATCCCCATGATTTCCGACGTGATCCGTATCCTCTCCTCCGTCTCCTCATCCGGAGCCTTGCGCATCCGAAAGAAAAAGGACAGATTCCCGTGGCCCTCAAAGTGGGGGTAGAGCGCGTAGTTCTGAAAGACCATTCCGATGAACCGGTCTCTCGGGGGCACGTCCATCATATTCTGGTCATCGTAGAAGAGATCGCCGCTGTGGTCCGCTTCCAGTCCTGAAACAACTCGCAGAAGCGTGCTCTTGCCGCATCCCGAAGGACCCACGACTGCCATTGTCTTTCCGTCGGGCACAGTAAGGTCTACGTGGTCCAGCGCTAGAACGCGGTCGGGTGCCTCGTCCTCACCTTCTCGCACCTCCGGCCTGGAACTACCCATCCAGGGAATGACCGAACCCTTGGAAGACCCGACGGGAACCCCGAACTCTTTGGTAACATTGTTCAATCGTATGGTAGCCAAAACGCCCCTTTCTTCTGTTGTTCGGGCATCGAGGTTGCGGAGGGCCGCCTTGGCTGGCAGCGCGACCAGCAGGGATCAACCTGCGGCTCCTGTATTTCAGCAATTCTACAAGTGAAAGTAGGAATGTGCGAACGTGGCGGCCAGCGCAATCCTTGGCCATCGCCGTCACAATGTCTGAACCTGTACACGCTCCACGAACTGCTTGCGCTCCGATGCACCTTGGAAAAGGGCCGCGAACGCCGGCAACGCTGTTCTTCCCCTTGGAGGACAGGCTGAAACTGTGGTTCCCGCCTGACGCAAAGACTCTTTGTGCTGGCTCCGACAGTCTTCCTGACTCTAGTACTGCATTAACCTTTCTGCAGTTTAATATACTTCATTTGCGCTGATCCAGTTGATCAGTGTAACCTGAAAGTTGCGACGAAAACATGATTCCTGATCACTCCGTAAGGGGGCTGAAGTAGTGGTCGAAGGTACAAAACGACCCCAAATGAGCAACAAGCAGGTAGCCGCCGTTTTCAAGGCGACCGGCGACCTCTTGCAGATCTTGGGGGAGAGCCGTTTTGTCGTAATGGCGTATACAAACGCAGCCCGGACAATTGACGGCCTCGAACAGGACATCAATGAGATTGCCTCCGCCGGCGCGCTACGAGATCTGCCCAGGGTCGGAGAGGCGATAGCCGAGAAAATCCAGACACTTCTGGACACCGGTGGGCTGCCATACTATGATGAGCTCGCTGTGCAGGTACCAGAAGGCGTTGTGGCCATGCTTCAGGTGCCGGACGTGGGCCCCAAGACTGTCCAGCGCCTCTGGCGCGAGCTGGATATAACCAGTGTCGAGGCCCTGAAGAAATCTGCGGAGGAAGGCAGGCTGCGTGGGCTCAAAGGCTTCGGAGCCAAGACCGAAGAGCGGATCCTGAAGAGCATTGAACTACTCAGCCGCCGGTCCGATGATCGAACGCCGATTGGCAGTTCACTGCCGCTTGCGGAGAGTCTTGTCAGTGGATTGAAAGCTGCAAGCGCCGAGGGAGTTGTCGAGCGCGTTTCCATCACTGGAAGTCTGCGTCGCTGGCGAGAGTCAACGGGCGAAATAAAGCTTCTGGCCGTCAGTAGCTCTGCCGACCGGGCTCTTAAGGAATTTATGAGCTTACCCCAGGTTGCAGAGGTCGTTCAAAGCCATCCGGACGCGGTCACCGTGTCCCTCGTTGACGGGCCCCAGGCGACCCTGAAGGTTGTCGAGAAGAGTCATTGGGGTACGGCCCTTTGCCGCGCAACCGGTAGCCCTGACCATTTGGCCGCGCTCGGCGAGAGAGTTCAGGCCATGGGCTGGCAGTTAGGTGAAGGCGGTCTCAACGCGCTGCCAGCAACCCCCGTGTCCGGAAACGGGTCTCTCAACCATTCCGAAACTGGGCAAGTGCAACGCTTCATTGACAGTGAAGAGGCACTGTACGAGTTCATGGGATTGCAATGGGTGCCGCCGGAACTGCGTGAAGGAGATGGCGAGATCGAGGCTGCCTCAGATCACACGCTTCCGAAACTGATTACTCTCGGGGAGATACAGGGTGAAGTTCACGGCCACACCACCTGGAGTGATGGCAAGTCCTCCGTCGCTGAAATGGCGGAAGCCGCCCGTAGTAGGGGATATCAATTCTGGGCCGTTACCGACCACAGTGTCGGCCTGGGCGTAACCCGCGGTGTCGACGCACAGGCGCTCCTCGAACAACGCCGCGAAATCGATGCCGTCAATGACAAATTTGCAGCCGAAGGAACCGACTTCAGACTGATTCAAGGTACCGAAGTTGAGGTCTTGGGCGACGGTGAATTGGGTCTGCCTGACGAAGTCCTGGCATCGCTGGATCTGGTCGTGGCCAGCATTCACAGCGGTTTGCGCCAGGACCGCGAGCGAATCACGGAACGCTGTTTGAAGGCGGTCAACAACCCCTATGTGGACGTCTTGGGGCACCCTACGGGCAGGCTCTTGGGCCGGCGCTCCCCTTCAGAAATCGACTTGGAAAAGACATTTAGGGCCTGTGCCGATACGGGGACGGCAGTCGAGATCAACGCCAATCCCGAACGGTTGGACCTGTCCGCCGAGCACGCGCGCTTGGCGTCCGGCCTCGGCTGCACTGTCGTCATCAATAGTGACGCACACAGCATCGGCCAGCTGGATCTCTTGAGGTACGGTGTACACACGGCTAGGCGGGCCTGGCTGTGCTCGGAGAATATCCTCAATGCCAGGCCTCTGGATGAGCTACTTGCACTGCTGAAGCGAAATAGAACCGGGAGGAGCCTAAAGTGATAGATGAAACCCGGCGTCCGGACAGCGAAACTGATCTCGAAGAGCCGGTCTTTGCGTCGGAAGAAGAGGGATCCCCGGAAAGCCAGACAGAGTCAAGCTCGGACGATACGCCAGACCCGACTCCTCTTCCGGAACCGAGACTTCCTGCAGAACCGTTAGCGGAAACCCGGATTGAATCGGAAGTCGATGTCCAGGGCACCGATGTCCAAGGCATAGAAGAGCCGGTCTTTGCGTCGGGCGCCGAGCCGGAAGAAACCTACGAAACTGGCCAGCAACAGGAGTCACCGGAATCCGTTTACGAACCGCCTGAAGTTGAGTTCTCTGCCAGCGCGCCTGAATTCGAGGCGTGGAAGTCAGAAGAGCCGTTCGATGGCGGCTTCGACGGACAGGATGACGACCGCCAGGACAGTCCGGTTGCGGGTACCGATTGGGTGAATGTTGCGCCCGATTCCGAGTCGACGGAAGAGGCGCGCCTGGAAACTGAATACAACTTCTTCGATGACACGCCGGCCGCCGAGGTTGCTGCCGCGCCCCCGCCCACCCGTAAGCTGGGGCGAACCGGTCCGGTCTGGGTCCTCGGTGGAATAACGCTGGTCCTGATCGTAGGGGTTGTGTGGTTGGGCATCTCGCGGTTGACAGGGTCGGAGGTAAGTAGCACGGAGCCGCCGAGTGAGCCTTCTGTGCAACAGGTGGCGGCTGAGGAACCCACGCCGGTGCCGCCAACCAACACGCCCGGCCCCGATCCCACGCCCACGCCCATGTTGCTGCCTGTCAATGCAAACGTCACTGTTGGCGAAACTGAGGGCCAGGGGGTAAAGCTCCGTGCTGAACCGGGCCTTGCCGGCACCCTGGTCGAAATCATTGCCGAGGGAACGACGATGGTCGTTCTGGAGGATGACCCTGACTCGCAACACGCTGAATACCCTGTACCAAGCGATGGGTATCTGTGGTACCGGATGCGAGTGCCGGACAGGGTTGACGGTGAAGGGAATCCTCTGATCGGATGGAGCGCCTCTGAATTCTTCGTCGTTGACGTCCCATGAGCAGAGCTTCACCACTCGACGCCCCTGCCGGGAAGATCGAGAAACTGCGGAACGCCGTTTCGCATCATCAGTATCGCTATTACGTCCTCGACGAACCGGAGATCACCGACGCTGAATTCGACTCCCTGTTTCGCGAGCTTCAATCTCTTGAAGAAAAGCACCCCGACCTGAGAGATCCCAACAGTCCCACGGTTCGTGTAGGCGGCGCCGTCGCCGATCGCTTCAAAAAAGTGCGGCATCAGGTCCCTGTTCTCAGCCTGGCCAACGCCTTCGGCGAGGAAGACCTCCACCGCTGGCGCGAACGCCTGCTGCGCCTGCTCCCGGAGGAAGAACACAGCCGCCTCGGCTATGTGGTAGAACCAAAGTTTGACGGCCTGACCGTCGTCCTGCAGTTTGACGACGGTCGATTCACGCTGGGCGCCACGCGCGGCGACGGCGAAGTTGGAGAAGACATAACCCCCAATCTGCGAACCGTCAATCAGCTGCCGCTTCAGATTCCCGTACCGGAAGCGAACGGCCGTGGAGAAGTTCAGCCGCCTCGACGCCTGATTCTGCGCGGTGAAGTCTATGTCGAGGAGAACGATTTTCTGTCATTCAACCAGGAACAGACAGAGAAAGGGGAGCGTACCTACGCCAATCCTCGTAATTTCGCTGCCGGTTCGCTGCGACTGCTGGACAGCAGCATAAGCGCCGAACGCCCGCTAAGGCTCTGGACCTATCAGATCTTTTTGGAAGACGGACTCGAGGATCTTCCTGCATCGCACTGGGACGCTTTGGATCACCTGCGGGCCTACGGCTTTCCAGTCTGTGACGAGTCGAAACGCTTCGGCGACGACGAATGGGAAGACTTGATCGAGTTCGTCGGCGGCTGGCACGAGCTCAGAACAAGATTGCCATACGAGTTGGACGGAATGGTCGTCAAGGTAGATCTGCTTTCCCAGCGGGAGCAGCTGGGCTTCACAGGCAAGGACCCTCGCTGGGCTGTCGCCTTCAAGACAGGTGGTGAGGAAGCGACAACCAGGTTGCTTGACATCGGTGTCAAAGTTGGCCGCACCGGCGCAGTCACGCCAAACGCTGTCTTGGAACCCGTTTCTATCGGTGGCGTAACCGTCCAGGCAGCCACCCTTCACAACGCCGACTACATCGAGGAGCTTGACATAAGGGTTGGCGACACCGTCCTGGTCAAGCGGGCCGGGGATGTCATTCCAAAAGTACTGCGACCCATCAAGGAGCTTCGCGACGGCGCCGAACGGGTCTGGAAGATGCCTGAAGCGTGCCCATCCTGCTCTGAGCTCCTGGAGCGTCCGCCAGATGAAGCCGCAACCTACTGTGTCAATAACGCCTGTCCGGACCAGCTGGTGCGAAAAGTCGAGTACTTCGTGTCCCGGGGAGCGATGGACATCGTTGGCATGGGCTCAAAGCAGGCGGAGCTGTTCGTTGATGAAGGCCACGTAAAGACGCTAGCCGACATCTATCGTCTGCCTTGGGACGAGATCGAAGAGATCGAAGGCTACGGGGAAAAGCGGATTGAAAACCTTCGCCATGCTGTCGAAGAGAGCAAGGCCCGGGGAGCTGCCCGCTTGTTGACCGCCTTGGGAATCCGCTTTGTCGGCTCCGTGGTAGCTGAGTTGGTGATGGCCCATTTCAGTTCGCTCCAGGATCTCATGTCGGCCGACCTCGAAACACTGAGTGAGATCGAAGGAATTGGTCCCAAGATCGCAGAGGCAATCGTCTCCTATTTCAGCCGGGAGCCCAACCGTGCGCTGGTTCAGTCATTTGCCGAAATGGGTGTCGATCTTAAGATGCCGGACCGGGACGGGGGTGATGATGAAGATGACCTGCCCTATCTGGGAAAAACTTTCGTAATCACAGGCACGCTTCCAACACTCAGCAGGGCTGAAGCAAAAGAGCGCATCGAGGCCGGCGGCGGAAAAGTCACCGGCAGCGTCAGCGCTAACACCGACTATCTGCTTGCCGGCGAAAATGCCGGTAGCAAACTAAAGAAAGCCCAGCAGTCAGGTGTACCGATCCTTTCGGAGCAGGAACTGTTTCAGGGCGCAGTATTGAAGGAATGAATTAGGGCTCCACCAGACCCTCAGCCCTTTTGTCGCGCGCTCTGAAACAGAATAGGCCAATTGCGTCAGATTCGATAGAATTCATAGAATTGACTGTCGATACGGAGTCCTGCAAACCGATACCATCGCCAACCGTCGGCGAACCGCCTTCCTTGCTCCCGTCTGACGCAGTATTGCGTTTGCTGGAGGACGGCGCCGCCTTTATCGAGAGGGGCGAGCTGGACAACGCCGCGCACCTCTTTGCCCGTGCGTCTGAAAGCGCTGCTGACGGGGACGATCGCGCCGGCTACGGACGGGCACAGGCCCAACTGGCAGCCCTGGAAGAGTCGCGCGGCCAAGTGGACAAGGCATTTGGCCACAACCGGCTGGCCCAGGAGTCGTTCCTCGCGATAGGGGACGGCGAGGCCTTGGTTCAATCATTTCGTGTGGACGGATTTTTGCACGTTCGCCGCAATGAGCATACGGCGGCAGCGCACTGTTTCGCCAAGGCACTGAGCTTGGCGATTCAGTTCGATGGCAGATTGGTGCTGACGACGCTCGATCAGGTCGTTCCCGTGGCAAATTACCTGGTCGAGGCGGACCAGTCTACCGCGCTTCTTCCGCTTGGGGCGGCTCTCGCCCAAGCCGTTGAGAGCCTTGACCTGGTGCAGAATCAGGAAGTGCGGGAATTCGCCGAATTGGCGGCGACTGTAGCCGGCGCACTGGCCCCATTGGGAGTTCTGGCGAGCGAGCCGCATCTCACTGACGCGAAACGGCGCCGGCTGGCGGCCAGATCGACGCACCAGGCCTGGCACGTTGACGCGCTGACGAAGCGGCGCTGGGAACTGGCTGCTCTGGTAAAGGAAACACTGCAGTCTAAGCTGAGTTTTCATGAGGAACTGGATTAACCATCATGAGTGAAATCTGGACGCCAGGAAGTCCGCCTCCCTCTCAATCGTCGGGCGGAATCGAACTCCCCAAAGGGTTTTCCACCCCCAGGCGGGAAGAGCCAAGTCAGCCTGAAGAGGACCCCAATGCGTCAGCGCCCGACGAGCAATCGGTTGGCCAGGATAGTGAGGCAACAGCAGCCCAGCCGGAAGGCGCGGCCGATGGCGGCCCTGCTCAGCAGCCTGAAATCGACCTGCTTTTCCCTCCAACCGGCGCTCAGGTCACCTGCCCGAGTTGCGGGGCGACCTACACTGCGGCCGTCTTTACAATCGTTGACGTGGGCGCAAACCCTGAGTTGAAGGGACTGGTTCTGGGCGGGCAGATAAATACCGCCGTCTGCAATGCCTGCGGTGCAGGAGGCCCTCTCAGTGTGCCGCTGATGGTCCACGATCCGGAGCACGAGTTCCTGGGCGTTGTCATTCCGGGTCAGGCGAGACTGGACGACATGCAGACGCAGAAGATGATCGGCGAGATGAGCCAGGCGCTGATGGCGAAGCTCCCGTCCGACCAGCGCAAAGGCTATATGTTCCAGGCACAGCAGTTTTTTGAGTGGGACTCCCTCATCGAAAAGATGTGGGGCTTCGAAGGCGTGACCCCGGAAATGCTGCGCCGCCGCCGCGAGCAGTCGGAGCTGATCGGCAATCTCGTCCGTCTGGGCAGCGACGAAAGCGCCATGCAGATGGTGGCGGATCGAAACCAGTCGCTGATCGACTCGAGCTTCTTTGTCCTCCTGGGCCAGGTGATCAATGCCGTTGCCGCTGAGGGCCAGACTGAGCAGCATGAAGCACTGATAAAGTTGCGAAGCTCCCTACTCGATACAACAGAAGCGGGACAGGAGCTGAAGGCCCTGGAAGAGCGCGTCCAGGACGCGCTGTCCAAAATCGGGTCCCGAACAACACGCGAAGAGTTGCTGTCGCTGTTGTTGGGCTACTGGAGTGAAGGCGAGAATGGCGAGGCCGTTGCGACAGCCGTTCTGAACGCAGCTGCCGGACTCACCGACTATCAGTTCCTTCTCGGGCTTGCCGACCGTCTGGAAAACTCTGACGACCCTGAAGAGCGCTCAGCGCTGATCGCCATTCGAGACCGAGTTGTAGAGATAGGTGAGCAGCGCAGTCAGAGCCAGCAGATGGCGGCACAACAGGTGCAGGCTGTTTTGCAGGAGGTCCTGCAGGCGCCCGACACCGACGCCGCCCTGAAGGAAAACGCCGATCAGATTAACGAAATGTTCCTCGCCGTTCTGGCTTCCAACATCAGACAGGCTGAGCAGAACAAGGCGACATTCGCGGTGCAGAGATTGCGTACCATCTACGAAAAGGCGATTGCGATTCTGGAAGAACAGATGCCGCCGGAAATGAAGCTCCTCAATCGACTTCTGTCGGCCCCCGATGAAGGTACAATGCGGCGGCTGCTCCAGGACAATCGATCGGAGCTCTCCCGGGAATTCGTGGATGCCTTGAGAGACCTGGAAGACCGCTTCAACCGTGAAGGCAATAGTGCGCTGGCGAGCCGGGTCAGCAGCATTCGAGGGCAGGCCGCTCTCATGCTGTAGCCAGAGCATGCGCCGCGGAATCCTGAAGACGGAATTGAGAGCACACTAAGGACTGGACAGAGTCTCTAAGAGACCACGATCATGACAGATGCAAAGAGTGTTTCGGCCGAACTCGTCACTTCCGGAACAGAGATTCTGCTCGGTGACATTGTCGACACCAATGCCGCCTGGATTGCGCAGCAGCTCAGGGAAATTGGCGTCAATCTCTTCTACAAGACCACCGTGGGCGACAATGAACCGCGCCTGCGGGGAGTGTTGGAACTGGCCTTAAGCCGCAGTGATGTGGTCCTGGTGACCGGAGGACTCGGCCCTACAGCCGACGACATCACGCGCGACGCCATTGCCAACGCCACCGGCTGTCCTCTGGAACGTCATCCCGACATTGAAGATAACCTGAGGGAGCGCTTCGCCCGCTGGGGCTACCAGCGCATGAGCGAGAACAATCTGCGCCAGGCGCAGATTCCGGAAGCCGCGACCGTTCTGGAGAACCCTGTTGGCACCGCGCCGGGGTTTATCGCCTATGATCGACGCAGCGGGCGCGGCGGCAGGGTAATCGCCATGCCTGGCGTTCCCCGTGAAATGAAGCGCATGATGTCCGATCTCGTCCTGCCTTTCCTGCAAGACCTGACAGGAGGCGTAGGTGTCATTCGCCGCAGAATTTTGCGAACCGTCGGGATCGGCGAAAGCAGCCTTGATGCGGAACTTGGCCATCTGATGGACAGTACCAACCCCACCATGGGACTGGCCGCGCACCTGGGCCAGGCCGACGTCAGAATTGCCGCCAGGGCCGCGAGCGCCGAAGAGGCCGAAGGGCTGCTTGACCAGATGGAAGGGAAAGTTCGCGCCGTCATCGGCAGTTACATTTACAGTACAACGCCTGAAGAGACCGTTGAGTCCGTCCTGGCGCGGTTGCTGCAAAAGGCTGACGCTCACGTCGCGCTAGTGGAAACGTTGTCGGGCGGGGCAATTGCCGAGCGGATGAAGAGTGGATTCGACTCCGAAGACTCCCTTCGTATCCTCGAAGCCGATCAGGAGACCACCTCCCTTCGACAGCTGCTTGACAGGCCCCCGGCGAGTGACGTTGCCAGAGAACTGGCCCTGCAGCTGCGTGAAGAGCGCAATGTGTCCCACGGTCTGGCCGTTATCACCAGCGGCCGCCCGGATGAGACCTTTCATTCCAATCAGGGTGGCGAAACCTGGATAGGCTGCGCCGGACCTGACCGCACCGAAGTGGCCCGCTTTCCATTTGGTGGAGCGGACCGCCTGACAAATGCCTGGGTAGGGAATCGGGCCATGGACATACTTCGTCGAATCCTACTTGACCTGGAAGTATAGACAAATGGCTTAACCTGAATAGAGGAAAGAGAAAGTGGAAGTGAGAAGCGCCTATCCTTCCATGTCCTCACTTCTCGTTGTTTCTTTGCCCTTTACAATTCTAGAGCAGGAATAGGGCGAGGCCTTTGCAGTCCGTCCCGTTACTCCGACGAGTTTTTCAACTATGAACCTGCGGCGTAACCTTCCAACACCCCTGAGACAGACGCGAAATACGGTTCGGAGGGGTTTGCCCGCGTTCGTACGGCCTTACCTTCTGCTGATCCTTGGCAGTGCTATCCTGCTCAGCTTCTTCATTGTCAATAATGAAGGCGACTCGGCCCAGGCCGACCAGGTTGAGCCCTCCCATTCGCGTGAAGCTCTTTCAGAAAGGCCTCCCGCCAGCGCCGGTTCTCCCGACCCAAGCAGCAACACCGGCACCGTTCCCCAGGAACAGGGACAACAGGCAGCGCCTCAGGATACGCCAACGACGACGCCAACAACGACGCCAACTCCAACCGCAGTCCCAACCTCTACGCCCACGCCAACCCCAACTCCGCAACCGACCCCGGTAGTGACCGATCTGGACAGAACCACCAACGTCCTGATCTTGGGCAGCGATCAACGGCCGGATCAGCCCAACTGGCGGACCGATGTCATCATTCTGCTGATGATGAACCCGGACCTCGGCGAGGCAGCAATAGTCTCATTCCCGCGCGACATGTACATCGACCCGATTCCCGGGCATCTCTCAAACCGGATCAATGTGATCGACTATCTGGGAGAGATGGACGCGCCTGGTGGAGGAGGCCCCAGGTTGTTGATCAGGATCCTTGAGGATCGCCTGGGAATCACGATTGACAACTACATCCGGTTTCGCTTTGAAGGTTTCATTGACCTGATCGATGTCCTGGGTGGACTCACGATTCACGTCGACTGCTACCTGCATGAGATCTATCCGGAAGAGGGAATCTTTCTGAACCTGCCGCCGGGTGAGCACACTTTGAGCGGTGAACAAACGCTCAGTTATGTGCGGAGCCGCAGATCTGGCGGTGGGGATCTGGAGCGGGCGCGGCGGCAACAACGGGTCGTGTGGGCGTTGAGGAAGCAACTCTCGGAGCAAAATCTACTGCCGAAGGCCCTGGACCTGTATGACGCCCTGCGCTACTCGGTCGACACCGATGTGAGCAAATGGGACACATTCAAATACGCCCGCTTTGGCCTGTCGCTAGGGGAGGCCGATGTCAAGGGATTGGTGTTGAGACCGCCTGACGCCATGACGGCTGGCTGGCGGCATGACATGTCCGTTTTCATCGTGAACTGGGATTACATCGCCGATGAACTCCAGCGCATATTTGACAGACCCCCTTTGATTGATACAAACACATCCTTCAGTCCGGAACTCCCGCAGCCGAACGACGGAGGAGGGTCCGCCCCGGTTTCACGAGCAGAGTGCCCGTAATCAGTAGGTGAAAGTGAGGAAGGCGGTGAACTTTACACTCTGGAGTTCTCGCCCTGCTGGTGAGCCCTGCCCGGAAATCATGAGTCTTTCTTTAGCAGGAACCAGCGCGAAGGTCTCGACGCCGCGTTAGAAGAGACGCCAACTTCCTCCGTTACGATTTCCAGTCTGCCCTTGAAAAGAGCAGCCACCTCGCCCTCGTACATTCCTTTGGCGCCGGGCTCGTCGGAGACATTCCTGTCGAAAACATAGAGATGGTAGTAGCCCGCTTTCTTCAATCCGCGGTGGACGCCTTCGGCGTATGCGGGGCGTAGATGGTCGGGCAGGCTGTGGAGACAGCCAATGTCCAGGGCGTACGCCGCTCCCAGTCTGTCCAGCGGTAGCCTGCTGACATCTGCCTGCACGAAGAACACCTCGCCGCCTGGCTTGGGCCGGTCTTGGCCGCCGCTGGAATTCAGCCTCTGCTTTGCCAGGCTGAGCGCCTGCCCGGACATATCAAACCCAATGGCTCGTAGTCCTTGCCCCGCCAGAAAAAGCGTATTCAACCCTGTGCCGCAGCCAATATCGAGGGCAAATTCTCCCGTAGCGGGCGGCGGCTGCTCCTTCCAGAAGGCCTGTACCTCGGGCGGTGTGATGCCGGTGTCCCAGGGCGTCTGTCCACTGCGATAGCGCTCGTCCCAGTGGGCTCGCAGGTCCTGCTGATTCCCGTTGCTCATGTGTCGGCCCTGTCACTGGTCCCATTGAAATTTGGTCGTCCAGGATGGTGCGGTCTCACTCGTTCCCCTCAGACTCGTTGGCGCCTGTCGCGCTTTCTTGCGCGTAGTCCCGAGCTTCCTCAAAGCTCTCGAAGTCCTCGGTAATGAACTCGATTATTCTTTCGGCCAGGACGACGGGTGACTCAATCATGGGACTGTGGCCTATGCCCCTCAGGATCTCGAGATTGGCGGCTCCGGGAATGGCAAGAAGGGAACGAGTAGCGGCATCTCTTTCGACGACTATGTCTTCCGTTCCGAGCAACAGGAGTGTGGGCAAGGTCAGCCTGTGTGCTTCCTCCTGACGGTTCCAGCGCCCCAGCGCCTCCGCAACAGCCGTAAAGGCCGCGGGCGCCATGGCGGCAGCGTCGTCCACCAGGAGCTCGAAAAAAGTGTCAAACTCCTCATCTGTCATCGTAGGCGGGGGCGCAGTCGGAAAGAGCGCAGACAGTGCCTTGCTCAGGAGAGAGCGGTCGTCGCGCATCTGCGAAAGTAGCTGCAGTCCCTGCAAAGGAGTGAGTGCTCCTTCGATCGGCACGCTGTCAACAAGAATCAGGCTGTGCAGCTGCTGGCCGTGACGCAGTGCGTACTCGATGGCGATGGCTCCCCCGCTGCCGTGGCCTACGAGGTCGAAGTCCGACAATGAGAGGGCCTGGACTAGCTCGGCCACATCTTCAGCCTGTTCCTCGATTCCGTATCCGCCCTCTGAGTGGGCGCTCCGGCCGCAGCCCCTGAGATCAGGCGCAATCGCCCTTATCGAATCCGGGAGGATGGAAAAAAAAGGTTCCCACCAACGACTGGTCGCGTGTGAACCGTGGAGCAGGAGGAGAGGAACGCCGTCGGCGCTTCCTGAAATGCGAACGCCGAAAGTCAGGCGTTCAGTCTGAACGGTGTTCAAGTGTAGCCTTTCGCGTAGCCAATACAAACACCTCTAAGCAACCTAATCCAAACATATTAAACAATATCAACCGCGCCGCTCAATCTCTCTATTTGCTTCATCTTCATCGGGAACGAATATCAGGAGTAAAGCGGCCGCTGCCGTCAACGACTCTGGACCGTCTACGCGACCAACTTCCTCCTCGGCAAAAATAAGTCCCCCCCGAACTACCGTGCCATCCGATTCAAGCCAGCCCAAGCTTCCTCCTTCGAACAGCCCATGACTGTGGATGACGCCGTCAGTCGTGACGCGTCCCAATTCCTTTTCGTCGAATCGGGTCTTGCGGTAGACGCGCCATCCGTCGCTATCACGTTCACATCGCCCGATACCGACGCCGGTTCCCCAGCGCAGGCGGAAAATCTCCTCGGCGAAAACATATCCTACCTCGTCCTCGCCGCTGCTGCGATAACGAAAGATCGTCGTGCGTTGCGATTCGGATGTCTGAAGGGAACCCATGCGCAGATTCTATCACCTCGATCGCACGAATCCAATGAATTGGACACCTGCAAAAAAGGCTAGAGGTGAAATAAGAGAGGAATACCGGTCTGCTACCGCCCCAAAACGCCCGGTTTGCGGCTCAGGTCATGGAGCAGAACTGTGGCTGCGTTTCTGCCGGCTGCGCCCATGATTCCGCCACCCGGATGCATACTGGCTCCCGTCAGATAGAGGCCCTCGGCAGGGCCACGATAGTCGCTCATGCGCAGCGACGGTCTCAACGTAAACATCTGATTAACCGACATTTCAAGATGCATGACGTTCCCTCGCAGCAGTCCCAGCTCCCTTTCGAGCCATAGCGGCGTTTGTACGAGCCTGCCGACGACGGCCGAAGCCACATTCGGTGCGTAGTCCGCCAGTTTGACCAGCATCCGGTCAGCCACCCTGTCGCCGATGTCCTCCCAGCTCTCCCCTGTGGCCAGCTCATACGGGAAGTACTGTCCCCACAGAAAAAGAACGTGTTTACCCGGCGGCGCGAGCGACGGATCGACGGCGGAAAACGTCATGGCGATTAGCGCCGGGTCTTTGGATGGTCGACCGGAACGATAGTCTAGGTAGGCCCGTTGCAGATAGTCCAGGTCGGGACAGATAAACTGCAGGGCCCTGTGCTCCGGACGGGGCGTTTCGTTATCCATTCCTCCGGCGCCGCCATAGTCGGGCAACTCACTCATGGCAAACCGCACCATCATTCCGAACCCGTTGCCGACCCTTGCTCTCTTTGCCGATGCCACACGCGCAGCAGGGACCTGGTCACCCAGAAGCCTGAGCGTTGTATGGATGTGGGCGCCTGATACGACCGCGCGCCCGGCCGTGCAGATCTCGCCTCGTTCCGTCCGAATCCCAACTGCTCTTCCATTCTCGACCACTATCTTGTCTACAGGCGCGTCGGTCGCAATCGTACCGCCATGCGACGCAATCATGCGCGCCAGCGCCTGCGTCAGCATGCCCGAACCGCCCCTCGGCCTCTTGACGCCGGAATGGTGATACATAGGCTGCCAAAGGGCGAAAGGTGCGCTCACACGCCCCTGCGGCGGAGGGCCTGACTGCGCCGCCATCCAGCCGATAACGGCTTGCACGCGGGGTGAGACGAAGGATTGGCGGAGTAGCCGGCCGTAACTGCCGAGTATGGCAGGAAGACGGCGCCGTAGGTCCGTATGTACTTTGCTCTGGAAAACAAGCGTTTTGGCAACATTTGGTGGCGTCGGGGCCAGCAGAAATGACTCCACCATTGCCTCGGCCATCGGCGTCCAACTGTTGACAAAGCGATGGTAGTTGTCGGCGTCTTCCAAGGAGATGCCGGCAATGCTGTCGCAGGTACGATCGATATCTTTCCAAACAAAAACCCGTTTTCCATCAGGAAAGGGGGCGAAGAAAAGGGGATCCAGGTCAATATAGTCGAGGCCGAACCGTTCCAGGGACAATTCTTGAACAATCGGCGTGTGATTTATCAGGATGTGTGCACTGCCGCCCAGGTCAAAACGATAGCCGGGGATGATCTCTTGCGTGGCTACCGCGCCTCCGACAACGGGACGGCTTTCAAACATGCCGACCCGGTAGCCCGCCTTTGCCAGGTATCCTGCGCAGACAAGTGAGTTGTGGCCGGCGCCAACGAAAATTACGTCGAAGTCCGGCATTTTCAGAGGAGTATTCCTATCGAGAGCAGCAGGCTGAACTGCAGAGACAGTTGCGCGGTGGCCGCCAATACGGAATTGAGCGCCTTTCCCTTGGCCGAATAGACTGAAGAGGCCCTCCGGAAGGCCAGCGGCAGGCTGAGAAGAGGCAACAGAACTGCAGGGCCCAGATCGTATCCCAGCGAGAGGAGGAGAGGGGCGGAATAGGCCAGGACGAGCAATAGAAGATACTGGCGCCGGGTACTTTTGTGACCGATAAGTACTGCGAGCGTACGTTTGCCGGCTCTGGCATCGGTCTCGATGTCGCGCAGATTATTTACGACGAGGATGGCGGTAATCAGAAAGCCGACGGGCGCAGCGGCAACGAAAATTACCTGGGACAGTGTTCCGGCCTGCACATAATAAGTTCCGCAGACGGCGGTGAGCCCGAAGAAGATGAAGACAAACAGATCGCCCAGCCCGCGATAGCCGAAGGGAAGCGGGCCTCCCGTGTATAGCAGGGCGGCCAGAATGGACGCAGCGCCTACGGCCAGTATGGGCCAGCCTCCAACCACGACCAGGTAGATTCCGTCTAGGACCGCCAGACTGATCACAACGGCCATGCCAAGATGCAACTCCCTAGCACAAAGGAGACCGGCCGCCATGACGCGCGTGGGACCCACGCGTTCCCGCGTATCTACGCCTTTTTCAAAATCAAAGTAGTCGTTGGCGAAGTTTGAGAGAATCTGCAGCAAGAGGGCGCCGACCGCAGCGGCCAGCGCCGGCGCAAGTGAGAACAGCCCATCAGCCCAGGCGAGGGCGGTCCCAACCAGCACCGGAGAGATGGCGGCCGGCAGCGTCTTGGGACGGGAAGCCAACAGCCAGATCTGCCATTTGTGAAGTGTAGCCTCAGGTCTGGAAAAGCTAGTAGGAAAGTCGGTGGCTTCTTCGTTAGCTTTCTGGCCCGGGCTGGAATCGCTCATGGTCAAGACGGCAATTGGGAATCGCGTGACACCTTTACGCGTGTCGCAACTGCTTAACTGTCCTCGCGATCCTCAGTCCGAGCCAGAACAGACCTGCCAGGGCAAACATTGAACCATATTCAATAACAGGAATGCGCACGACCTCGTTGAGCCTTTCCCAGCCCAGATTGCCGTACACGAAAAGCGCAGAGCCGACGTAAACACCCAATATGAGCAGGCGAACCGGCAATGACAAACCCAGCCCATACATCTGCGTAATGACGAGGATACCCGCGAACCCAAAAAGAAACATCGGCCAAAGGCCGTTCCCCTGCATGAGGGCGACAAGAGTCCCATGGACCAGAACGGTCAGCTCAAGGGTGAATGTCCACCATCGATTCGTGTGGACGCGTGTATAGAAGAGACTGCCCTGAAGCAGAAGCAGGAACATGTAGAAAAAACCGATAAGGTGACCGGAAGTGGAAACCATCGGATGAAACCAGAAGGTGTAGACAATAGCCCAGGCGAAAAAGTACCCGTGGTAGGTCCTCGCAAAGCGGACGACCTCTTTGGAGAAAGGAACCGGCCGGCCGAAGAACTGGCCGCGCCGGTTGTTTTCCATCAGCAGCACCCACACGAGCAATACGATGACGGCGCCCTGGCTGCTGGACACCGAGGTGTCCTGGGCGAGCCCGTCATACCAGATGTGCGTCTGAATCAGGTGCAGGAAAATGAAGAAGGCGTTGGCAGCCAGGGCCCAGACATTGACTCTATGCAACCCCTTCGTATATCGGGGTTTGCGGACGAACTGGGCATAGTAGAGTATCGCCCAGATTGCCAGCTGGTGGGCGAGGTAGAATCCCCAGGAGGTCGCACGCGTCCAGAATGTTGGGGCAGGTAGTTTCCAGTAGTACCAGGCGTAGCCGGTGTCTGGCAGTAGCTCTATGCCGGCCAGGCGATAGTTCAGCGCCCATATCAGAAGAGTAAAAAGTGCGCTGAAGGCAACGCTGGCCCAGAGAGCGAAAGAGGAGGTGGGACCGGAGGAACTCACGGGTTTTGAGCTCTCCGCCTGTTTCTCTTGTAGACCTTGTACTTGTCCCCGTGCCTCAGCCTTTTGGTTCAGCATGCGAAGTCAACTGAAAAAATGGTCCATAAGAGAAGCCTACAGCCTTTGCATGTTCGCATATGAATCCTGACTCTACTAAGGCACCTTTCCGCATTGCCGCATTTTACAATAAATCGCGCAGCGCGGCAACGGCTTCAGGGTAAACGAACTCGTAGCCAGCCTCCTGCAGGCGGGATGGAACAGCCCGCTGACCATCCAACAGAACTGTTGACATCTCGCCGAAGAGCATTTTCAGCGCAAACGAAGGTGTCGGCATCAGCGAAGGTCTTCCCATCACCCGCCCCAGGTCGCGCACGAACTCTCTGTTTGTTGGTGGGTTTGGAGCCGCGAGGTTATATGGGCC
This sequence comes from Caldilineaceae bacterium SB0664_bin_27, assembly GCA_009838625.1. Classification (GTDB taxonomy): domain Bacteria; phylum Chloroflexota; class Anaerolineae; order Caldilineales; family Caldilineaceae; genus Bin5. The sequence goes on along the minus strand of VXRG01000087.1, from coordinate 41,131 downwards.
GGATGCCTCTTCGTTCTCCAGAAGAAAACGGATGGCTGCCACCTCGTCGGCGATGTGGATCCAGGGAAAGTACTGTTTGCCGTTACCCAGTGGGCCGCCGGCAAACAGGCGGAAAGGCAGCGTCATTCTGGGCAAGGCGCCCCCATTTGCGCTCAGGACCACGCCGGTTCGTATGACGACACGCCGCACACCGATTGCCTCAACCGCCTCGGTCGAAGACTCCCAATCGACACAGACTCTCGCCAGGAAATCGGTTCCGGGCGAAGCCTGCTCGTCCACAGTGCGATCGCCGGCTGGTCCGTAGTACCCGACGGCAGACGACTGAACTAACACGCTCGGGACGGTGTCAGCATCACGAATTGCGCTTACCAGGGCATTTCCAGCTCTGACACGACTCTCTCTGATCTGCTCCTTGCGTGTAGTGGTCCAGCGTCCATCGGCAATCCCTGCGCCGGCAAGATTGACGATTGCATCGACTTGCGATACGAGGTGGCCCCAGCCCTCCGCCGTTTCTCCGTCCCACTCCTGAAGTAGTACGCCAGCGGACGCTAAGTGCTGATGGCGTTCCGGAGACCTTGTCAGAACTGTAACCTCACAACCGCTTCCGGCTAGGGAGTCCGCCAGGGCCGAACCAATCAGTCCTGTACCTCCAGCAACTATGATTCGCATCGGAGCCTCCTTGCTCTGCTTGTCTCTTTTGAACAACCCAAGTGAGTTCAGTTTGAAACAACGACGTTTCGTGCGGACTACAGGTCAGGTGTGCAGAATGACCGCCTTCCATTTCCAAATGCGCAGACTTTGGGTTTCATTTTGAATCATTAATTGTAATGCGGTCCATCGTCGGTACCCTGTTGCCTGCTAGGCCCAGGAACTCAGCCCCAGTTCGAGTGGGTGAATGAGGTCAGGGTGATGGGGTCGCGCTCGTACACCGAAACTGTACTTTCCAGTCTCTTCCGGAACGAAAACGCCTCTATAGCGGATACCGTTGTCATGCGGATCGTGGCCCGGCTCCTGATCGTTGGAAAGGACCGCCTGCATTGTATGGGACTGCATTGCCACTTGCTGCCGCTGTTCGGCGGCCAGGACCATGGACTCATCACCATCCTCAGCGGCAAATGTAACCAGCTCGACGGCGATGTCACTGGCCGACAGCCTACCCGGCCAGACCTGGGCCTCGATCTCTATGGGGTCGCCCGTCTTTGCCTGCGCGGGGGGATGCTCCGCTACGGCCACAAAAACAGTCTGCCACTCGTTCCGCACGTGCTGCTTCCAGTCCGACAGTCGGCGCGCCGACTCTCCGAAGTCAACGCGGTAAGTTCGGCTGCTGTCCATCGCCGGGACATAAAGTGATCGGGTGTACTCCGTCAGCATACGGCGCATGCTGAACTGCGGCCCGCACGACTTAATCGCCCTTCGCATGCGTTCTGTCCAGGCGGCCGGATGATCATAGAACTCAGGAACGATCTCCTCTTCCAGAATGGAGTAGAGGCTCAGGGCATCAGCCTCGTCCTGTGTCTCTTCATCCTTGTACTCGCGCTCTTCGCCGATCGCCCAACCATTCCCGACGTTATAGCCTTCCCGCCACCACCCGTCGAGAATGCTGAAGTTGGGCGCGCCATTGATACTCGCCTTTTGGCCGCTCGTGCCGCTTGCTTCGAGCGGGCGCCGAGGCGTATTCAACCAGACGTCGACGCCGCCAACCAGATGGCGGGCGACATTTATGTCATAGTTCTCGACGATAGCGATCTTACCGAAGAAGCCCTTTTCCTGGCTCAACCGATAAATGCGTTCAATCAACGCCTTGCCATAGTCATCGGCCGGGTGAGCCTTGCCTGCAAAGACGATCTGGACAGGGCGGTGCGGGTCGTTCAGCAGCCGCCTGAGCCGCTCCTTGTCATGAAAAATGAGCGTTGCGCGCTTATACGTTGCAAAACGGCGCGCGAATCCCAAAGTCAGCGCTTCCGGGTCAAACACGTTGTCAATTCTGGAAAGCTTCCAGTGACCCTCCCCATGGCGCAACTGTTGACTCTTAAGGCGCGAACGCAGAAAGCCGACCAGCTTCTCTTTGCATTCCTGGTGGGCCGAACGAATCTCCTCGTCAGGAACAAGCTCTATCTTTCGCCAGGCGTCAGGGCAGTCGACCTCTTCGAGCCAGTCCGGGCTGAAATAGCGCCCGTACAGCGCTCGCTTCTCCGGAGCCAGCCACGATTCCGTATGCACGCCGTTGGTGATGTGGCTGATTGGGACCTGACCTTCAGGCGTGCCCGGCCAAAGATGCCCCCACATCCGCCTGGAAACCTGCCCGTGCAGCGCGCTCACTCCGTTGTGATAGGCGCTTAAGCGAAAGGCCAGCACGGTCATACTGAACTCTGCGCCCCATCCATGTTCATGTCGGGCCAGTGCCAGGAAGCGCTCCCGGTCAATTCCCATTTGTCCCCAGTACTGCCAGAAAAACTTGTCGACCAGTTCCAGGGGAAAGGCGTCATGGCCGGCGGCCACGGGCGTATGGGTTGTAAAAACGTTGCCGGCGCGCACAACTTCGGCCGCGGCGTCGTACTCCATGCCGCCCTGCACCAACTCCCGTATACGCTCAAGGCTGAGGAACGCGCTGTGACCTTCGTTCATATGCCAGACCGTCGGCTCGTAACCGAGGGCTCTCAAAGTACGCACGCCTGCGATGCCCAACACGTACTCCTGGCTTATTCGCATTTCACTGTCGCCGCCGTAAAGCCTCGCGCTGAGCTCTCTGTCCTGTTGGGCGTTCTGCTCTACGTCCGTATCCATCAGGTAGAGAACTACCCGACCCACCTGAATCTTCCATACTTTTGCGTAGACAGTTCGACCAGGGAGGTCGACATGAACGACAACTGGACTGCCCTCCCGGTCCACGGCCTGGGTAGCCGGCACCTCAGAGAAGTCGATCTTCTCGTAAATCGCTTCCTGACCCCCTTTGGCGTTGATCTGTTGGGTAAAATAGCCCTGTGGGTACAGGAAGCCGACCCCGACAAATGGCAGGCCCATATCGCTCGCCTCTTTGCAGTGATCGCCGCTGAGGATTCCCAGGCCGCCGCTGTAGATGGGCAGCGCTTCGTGAAGCCCGAATTCGGCGCTGAAGTAGGCGATCAGCTCATTCTGTCTGCCTGGAAAGTTGCGCTTGAACCAGGTGGCGGCCTCCTCCGCCATATAGGCGTCGAATCGCTGCAGCACAGAGTGATAGTGGTTCAGATAACCGGAATCTCGAGACCTTTCCTGCAGACGCGCCAGCGACACGGTCCGCAAGAACCTGACCGGATTCTCACTTACGTGCTCCCACAGTTCCTTGTCAATTGACTCGTAGAGGGCCTGCGCATCGGGGTTCCAAGTCCACCACAGATTGTAAGCCAGTTCCTGCAGTCGGCCGATGGCCTGGGGAAGAGGTGGATGAACGGAGATATTTCCAACGATTTTCACAGCGAGGTGCTCCTGAAGAGTTTGCGCTTGATTCTACTTTCGAATACTCAGGGCGGCGTCAGCGTCGACGAGCCATCTGAACTGTCCCGACGCAGGCTGCACGCCTTGCACGGGAAGCGCGTCTGGCCTATGGGGTCCCTCAAGTACAGCCTTCAATGTCACCGCTTTGGATGCGCCGCTGACCAAAATGAGGACGTGGCGACCTGCATTGATAAGTGGATAGGTGAAGGTCAGACGATGTGCGTTGAACTTGCTGACGTAGTCCGCCGCCACAAGCCGGTCCGTTTCGTCGAGCGCACTTGAGCCGGGAAAAAGGCTTGCAGTGTGGCCGTCATCTCCCATTCCCAGCAGAATCAGATCGAAACGAGGTATGCCTGTCCCGCCTGCCGGCACATTTTCGCGAATGGACTGCTCGTAGGCGCATGCCGCCTGATCCGGCGAAAGTTCTCCAGGAATCCGCGACACGACTTCTGGCGGCTCAGGCAGCCTGTCAAGCAAGCGCTCCCGGGCCATTCTATAGTTGTTCTCGGCGTGGTCCGGGGGAACACAGCGTTCGTCACTCCAGAACACGCGGCACCGCTTCCAGTCGATATCGGAGTCTTCAGCCAGTAGGTCGTATACCGGCCCTGGCGTGGAACCGCCCGCAAGAGCGACATTGAAGACGCCTCTCATCTCTATGCTGATCAGCGAGGCAGCCGCGATCATCCCGGCGGCGGTAAGTGCGAATTCGGCGCCGTTGGGCTGGACGATGACTCTGCCTGACTCAGGAGAGTCAGCTCGGCTTCCAAGTCTCTGCTCCTTGACAAGCCGTTTATCCTTTTCGTTCTGATCTCCTCGGTGAACTGAATGTGTTTCAATGGTCTTATTGGTCATCCCATTCCTTTCATGTAGGAATCTGTCCTTTGGCCCATCCTACTCTCATTGGAACTCTGTTTCCGGTATCTGCATTCCATACTTGCACACAAAGGGTCTTCTCAGCATAGCTTCAAACCCCTTGCTCTGGCCACTATGGCCCTGCAGGCTTGCAACAGTAGCACAACCCGGCGGCGCCCCCGCCGCGTCGCCGCCATAGCCAGCATTTCCAAGGGCCGGGATGAGCCTCTCGATTGAATGGCATACGGCCGGTCCGGCTTTTGGTTCCTCCAGACAATTGGGTCAACTTGGGGCTGGCAGATGCGAGAGTGGGAAGGAGCTACCCTTCTGGCCCTTTGGGTGGAAGGCTGCAGTTCATGTAGGGGTTTCGCAAATAGTCCCGGTACAGGCTCAGGCTGCGGACACATCTAGCCATTGCCCAAGGGAACCGTGGTGAAGTTTACGGAAGTGATACGGCTGTGACGGCTCTCCTCTGATTCGTTTACTCGGTAACCCAGTGTTGCCCTTCCTTTTCCAGCAGAACGTCGGCCTCCTTGGGACCCCAGGTTCCAGCCGGGTAGTGGGGCAGGCGGAACGGTTTCCTTCCGTTCCCGGTCAGTTCCTCCTGCATTCGCCAGCCATCCAACACCTGTGTGATTCGTTGCCACGCCAACTCCACTTCATCTCGCCTGGTAAAGAGAGTTGAATCACCCAGGACAACATCCAGAATAAGGCGCTGATACGCGTCCGGAGGTTCGCCAAAACTGTGACCGTACGTAAACTCCAGGTTGACAGGCGTAAGGTTCACCGATGGACCGGGCCGCTTGGCCAGAGTCTTCAGGGTGATCCCTTCGTCCGGTTGGATGCGCATGGTCAGGATATTGCGGCTCAGGCTGTCACCGTTCAAGCCCATCCCTTGAGCAACTGACCGGACGCCTGAATCATCCACTCCCGTCGCGTCATTAAATCCATCGGTGGAGTCAAACAGAAGATGCGGAGCCCGGCGAAAAGTGACGGAGATTTCAGAGGCCTTGCGCGGCAAGGCCTTGCCGGTACGCAAATAGAATGGCACGCCCTGCCAGCGCCAGTTGTCAATTTCGAGGCGCCAGGCCACGTATGTCTCAGTCGTGGAGTCGCCGTCTACGCCGTTCTCTTCCAGGTAGGCTGGAACTGGACGGGTAGCTGCCGTGCCCGCCCCGTACTGGGCGCGGACGACATAGTCGGGTACCTCTTCCGGCTGCATTGGCCTGATGGCCTGAAGCAGGTTTACCTTCTGATCTCGAACCGCTTTTGCATCAAATGCAATCGGCGGCTCCATCGCTGTGAGTGAGACAAGCTGCAAAAGATGGTTCTGCATCATGTCCCGTAAGGCGCCAGACTTCTCGTAGTAGCCTCCTCGACCCTCAACACCGATGCTTTCCGCCACGGTTATCTGCACATTGTCCACGTAGTTGCGGTTCCAGATCGGCTCGAAAATACCGTTTGCAAAGCGGAAAACGAGTACATTCTGTACCGTCTCTTTGCCCAGATAATGATCGATGCGGTATACCTGTTCCTCGTTGAAAACGGAAAGAACATGGTCGTTTAGTTTGTGCGCGCTCTTCAGATCGCTGCCGAACGGCTTTTCGATCACGACGCGAGTCCAGCTCTGCCTGCTGGCGGGCTCAACCAAGCCGGCGGCGCCCAGGCAAGTGATGACAGGTTCGTATACAGAAGGAGGCGTAGAGAGGTAGAAGAGACGGTTGCCGCCGATGTTCCATTGTTCTTCCAACATGGTCATGCGGTCGCGAAGCCGCTGGAAACCCTCGGCGTCGTCATACTCGCCGGACACGTAGTAGAGTCTCGGGGCAAAGAGATCCCAATCCGCGCTCTGAAACTCGACTTCGGGGTTGGCCAGCATGCTGGCGCGGGCGCGCTGGCGCAACTCATCGTCGCTCAAGGGTGAACGAGCATAGCCAAGAATGACGAAGTTGGGCGGCAGGAGCCTCTGTTGGGAAAGCCTGTAGATGGCCGGAAGAAGCTTACGGTTTGCCAGGTCGCCCGAAGCGCCGAATATGACCATCAGCGCAGGAGACGAAACCTGAAATTGCTGGTGGATGTCCGGGGCTTCTTCCAGTATGATTCCTTCGCTCATTTTCAGTCGCCTCTCGACTTGGCGTCTTTTGCGTTGACCAATGGGCTCGCAGTTATGATATCGGCCGTCAACGCTTGCGTGGATATGCGATAACAGGCGAGCGAACAGCCAGTTGCAGGGGCAGGTCCGATACATAGGCCTCGGACGGCCCGGAACGCGCAATGACATGAGTACCTGTTGGAAGTTGCACCGTAATCAGCTGATCGTGGCCAAAAAACAGCGAATGCCGCACCCGGGCCGCGGGCAGGCCGGGTTGAGCGGGAAGGAGCTCGATATTCTCAGGCCGGAGCAGTATGTCCACAGGACCGTGAACCTTCTGGCGCGCAGCCAGGTTGCCCAGTTCACATTCAATGGTGTCGCCATGCCCGAATCCAGGTAGAAAATTCGCCTCTCCGATGAACTCCGCTACCGATCGCGAGGCGGGATTCGTGTAGAGTTCGTGCGGCGAGGCTACCTGTTCAACGCATCCATCCAGCATGACCGCGACACGGTCAACCATGCTCAATGCCTCCTCCTGATCATGGGTGACGAAAACTGCGGTCGCTTTGGCCGCGTGAAGAATTTCTACTACCTCTGAGCGCACGCGTGCTCGGAGACCGGCGTCCAGATTGCTGAATGGTTCGTCCAGCAGGATAAGGGCAGGGTTAGGAGCCAGTGCCCTGGCGAGAGCGACTCTCTGCTGCTGGCCCCCGCTCAACTCATGTGGCATCCGCCCTTCAAGTCCCGCCAACCTTGTCAGATCCAGAATTTCATTGGTGCGCGCCCTCTTTTCCGCTGCGGACATGCTACGCAACCCGAACTCTATGTTCGCCTGCGCACTGACATGTGGAAAAAGTGCGTATTCCTGGAAGACCATACCCACGCGGCGCCTTTCGGGCCGCACATGAACCGAGTTGCCTGCCATCAGGGCGCCGTCAATCTCTATCGTGCCGGAATCGACGCGCTCGAACCCGGCAATGAGCCGCAGTGTCGTAGTCTTGCCGCACCCCGAGCGGCCCAGCAGAGCGATAAACTCGCCCCGCTCAACCGTCAACGAGACATCGTTAACCGCCAAAACAGGAGCACTCTTCGTGCCAAACTGTTTGAAAACGCCCTGCAATCGAAGCGCGGGAGGCTTCTGATTCAGTCGACTCACGGCGCGAATGGACAGTGTTCAGCGGCAGGGCACATACACTAACCGCTGACCACTTCCTTTTCCTCCTGCATGAGAACAAGAAAGATACTGAGCGCTGACATTGCCAAGAGAACCAGGGCAGGCGCGGCCGCCCGTGTAAAGAAGGCTTCATCCGTAGCCGACCAGATCTGCGTCGCCAAGGTCGAAAACCCTGTCGGACTCAAAAGCAGTGTCGCCGGCAACTCCTTCACCGTTGTCAGAAAGACGAGAGCCATCCCTGCCAGAACGCCGGGCCGAACGATGGGGGCAGTTATTCGTCTGAATACAGCGCGGTTACCCAATCCCAGGCTGCGCCCCGCTTCTTCGAGGCGGGGGTTCATCTGCTGAAAGCTTGTTTGCATCGCTCCAACGGCTTGGGGCAGGAAACGGACGACGTAGGCAAACACGAGCATCCACATGGTCTGGTACAGCCAGAGCGCGAAGTTTGCGCCGAAGAAAACCAGGCTGAGCGCGATAACGATTCCCGGCAGTCCATAGCCCAGATATACGGCCCTCGATGCAAAGGACATCAGACGTCCCCCCATCCTGACCGCGGCATAGGCCACTGGCAGGCCCAGAACTGCCGCGGCAATTGCGGCCAGGGCGCCCGCGCGGAAACTGTTGAGCGTTGCCTCCCAGACTGGCGCAAGCGGTTCGCCAGATGCCAGCCCGCGCAGCAGCCAGAAGAGAATTACGCCCGTTGGCAGGACAAGAGCAGACAATACGACCGCTCCGCAGAAGGCTAGCGCCGGCCACTTACTACGGCCAAGTTCAACGCGCTTGCGGGGGGCGGAAACGCCGGCGCTGCTACGGTAATAGCGCGGCCGGCCGCGCCCTCTGCTCTTTCTTTCCAACAGCAGCAGTATAATCGTAAAAACAATCAGCGCCAATGACAGGAGTGAGGCAACGTTTCGATCGAAGCTGCTCAGGAATTGAACGTAAATAGCCCGCGTAAAACTGTTGAATCGCAATAGCGAGACCGCGCCGAAATCGCTAAGCGTGTACAAGGCCACAAGCAGGCCGCCCGCGGTGATCGCCGGGCGCAGATTGGGTAATGTCACTCTCAGAAACGTCTGCAGCCCGTTGTACCCCAATGAACGCGCCGCTTCTTCGAGCGAAGGATCGAACCTGTGCAGAGCAGCGCGAATGCTTATGTAAATATAGGGATACGTAAAGAGAGTCAATATCCATAGTGCGCCGGTGTAGCCGTAAATGGAAGGCAACCGTTCCACGCCGAAAGGGGACAGGAGCTCCTGAAGCACACCCCGGGGCCCGAACATGGCAATCAGAGTGAAACCCCCGACATAACTTGGGATTACCAGCGGCATCATTCCCAATACGGTCCAAATCCTACGGCCGGGAAGGTCGGTCCTTTCTGTCAGCCAGGCGTAGGGGAGGGCCAGCGCGAGCGAAAACGTGGTAACGCCGCAGACGAGCAGGAGGCTGTTCCACATGATGGCCGGCAAGCGGGTTCGGCCCAGTAGACGCAGTACTTCATTCCAGCCTACACCGCCGGCCCGGAACAGAAGGTAGGCCAGTGGCAACAACATGACAAGGGCGATCAGGAGCACCAGTGCTCTGAACAGGAAACCTGAGTATCGGTGAACGGTTAAGCGGGCTGCTTTATCTTCATGCCTGAGCGGCCCGGCTGCTGTATACGCCATTCGCAAGACCTGAAGTGTAGTGCTTCTTCCAGGGGACAGTGGTTACCCACTCTCAACCCAGTCTAATCTCTGACCTCATTCCGGGTAGAGTCGTTCCCCACCATATTCTTTCTTGAGGACAGGCCGTACTGCTGCATGATCGACGGCCAGAACAGCCAGACCAATCCAATTACCGGTTGAAAGAGGGGAAAGTAGCCATAGTCTGCGCCAAAGTGCCGCCAGACAGTCCGTCCAATCGTTTCAGGAATGATCAAGCTGAGGGAACCTACCAGAAGGGTCAGGACGGTCTCAAAGGCAAGTACCCCGACTGATAGTAGCCAGGCCCACCGCCGGCGATGGGCGAAACCGATTGTCGCTGTCAGATAGCAGACCGCTGCCATCAGGCTAAGAGTCGGCGCCAGATAGTTGACAACGCCTTCCTTTAGAAATAGCTGAAACAGAGCCCTGACGCCCGTTGATAGTGCCAGCACGGGATAAGACACGGACAAAATGTAACCAAGTACAGAGACCAACTCCGTAGAGCCGGACCTGGGGGCTGGCTGGCTGGGGTCGATTCGCGTATTTGTCATGGCACCTCTGGTGTCGTCGGTAAAGGCAGCGCTACAGTTGCAGTCAATCCCCTTCCGACAACCACCTTTCAATCGCTTCCTTGGCCTCACAGTAGTTGCGGACGACGGGTAGGTCGGGATGGTCGGCAACTACATTGGCCGGTGGATCGTAAAGGACGCCCACGTCGGCCCTTTTCAACATCGCAATGTCGTTATAGGAATCGCCCATCGCCAGCGTCTGGAACTGAAGATCGCGAAATGCTGAGATCGCCTTGCGCTTGGATTGGTCGAGGCGCAGTCGATAGCCGGTTATAGACCCGCTCGCGTCTACTACCAGAGAGTGGCAGAAGATAGTCGGATAGCCGAGTTGAGCCATCAGAGGCTTGGCGAATTCGTAAAAGGTATCGGAAAGAACTACGAACTGTGTGCGCTCGCGAACCCAGTCAACGAACTCTACGGCGCCCGAGAGAGGGGAGATGGTAGCGATTACATCCTGAATGTCCTGCAGACGAAGATTACGCTCCTTCAATACTTTCAACCGCATTTGCATCAACTGGTCGTAGTCGGACACGTCTCGCGTTGTCAGTCGCAACTGCTCAATCCCGGTCTTCTCCGCGAAGGCAATCCAGATCTCTGGAACAAGGACGCCTTCCAGGTCGCTCGCAAGAAGGCGGGGGCGTGAATCAGGCAATTAGGACTCCTCTCAGTAAGTCATGTGGTCGTCGGCAAGATGTTCAGCTCGATTCGTATAGCGAACAGTCACTACCTTCCTGCTTTGTGAGGGGGAAGAGGAAAAGTCGACCCGGGTGACACCGGTATTGTGGTGGTTGAAGTAGAGCTCATTGCCCGGTAGGCGGCCGAGCAGCGCCTTCAGGAGACTGTCCATAAAGGTGCCGTGCGAGACGGCGGCGATGCTTTCATCCTCTTCCAACTCCCCAGCCATTCGGTGCAGCTCTTCCGCCACCCGCACGGCGCGGGCGCAGCAGGACGCCAGGTCTTCTTCGTCGCCGTGCCACCAGCCGTCGTCGGAAATGCCGTCGAGCCGGTAGCCGGGAAACATCTCGCTCATCTCAGCGCGATTCAGACCGGGATAGCCGACAGCTTCCGCGTTCGGGGCCGGCCTGAGGAAGATGCCGCCGTGCTCGTGCAAGTCGATCCAGACCGTCGGATCACGTTTCAGAGATTCGGCGAGGGGCTGGATCGTCTGCATCGTGCGCAACATTGGGCTGCAGTAAAGTCGGGAAATGGCCATATCTTTCGCATAGGCACCGAGCCGTTCCGCCTGTTCCTCCCCCAGCTCTGTCAGCGGCGGTTCCGCCACCCGCTGACTCATGTAGGTTTCGAACGGGAAGGACCCCGGCCGTTCTTTGAGCTGTTCAGCCAGTAGGTTGTTGGCTGACTGTCCATGCCGGATCAAGTACAGTATCATTTCAGGGAAGTTCTCCACGCTGAGCTGATGGGGGCCAAAAGCCGGTAGATTCCAAACCGCGTTTTCGGAGTGAGCGTACATTATGAGAGGTAAAATAGCAAGAAATAGGAGCAACAGGGGCAGGGCACCCTTCTCCTATTTTTATTCCGTATAATATGTTTTATACCAAGTGAGATTTCGGGGGAAGGGGGCCCCTCTTCGCTGTTTGATTAGGACAGCCGGCCAATGACTTCGTCAGCGAAACTCTTGCCTGAATGGGAAAGCTGATCCGATGAGCTCGCCCGCTATACAATCGCAGCTACCTGTGGCGCAACGAATAGGACGGAGGGGACGTGTGACTACTGCCCCTTCGTTTTGGACGGAAACTTGCTCGGGTGTACATTACGCATGGGGCTTCCCGCACTGCTGGGCGTGAGACGAGTGCGGCCAAGATCACGTCGGACGAAGTCGTCGGAAACCGGACAGGGAAAGTCGTTCTACCAGGCAGATGAGCCAAGAGCCTGTCAGATCAGCAAATGAAAACTCCGACGAGTTCTTGTTGAAACTCCGGTTGGAGCAGGAGCCCCGTTTCGAACGGCCGGGCCTGACCGGTGACGGCGCCCCTTCCAGGGAAGCCGCAGACCACCGGTTGTCACGGGCCCAGGCGCCTCGCCTGCTGATCATAGGCTTCGCTGTAATCATCCTCTTTGGAACTCTGCTTCTGAAGCTGCCGGCTGCAACAAACCCAGGCGTCTCTATCTCATGGATGGAGGCCGCTTTCACCTCGACCAGCGCCGTTACGGTCACGGGCCTCGGCGTACTCACCACGGCAACGGATTTCAGCCGGTTGGGCCAGGTTATAATCCTGCTCCTTCTTCAAGTTGGCGGCGTCGGCTTCATCGCCTTCAGCGTGCTTCTCTTTCGCCTGGTTGGGCGGCGCGTTACGCTCAATGAGCGATTCCTGATCCAGCAGTCGCTTGGTGGCGAAAGGCAGTTCACCCTGGGACGCAACTGGGGGCGCCTCGGCAGTGTCGCCAATCTCGCGCTCTATGTCTTGGTCGTTACAGTGTCCATCGAGGCGGTTGGCACGCTGCTGCTATGGCTGCGCTGGCGGACGGAACTACCCGACGGCGAAGCGCTTTGGCTGGCGCTCTTCCACGCTGTCAGCAGCTACTGCAATGCCGGTTTCGACCTGTTCGCAGGCACCGGCCACCCTCCGGTGTTCGGATTTGGGGCCGACTACTATACTCTCGCTGTGATGTCCGCCTTGATTGTTCTGGGCGGTGCCGGCGTTGCCGTGTCTTATGACCTGGTCAGCTACTTCAGAAATCGTATGCTGGCCCTGAACACGCGCATAACTTTGGGCTTGACTGCCTTGCTCCTTGTTGCGGGCCTGGCGGTAATGTTTCTGGATCGCCATCTATACGAAATGACCCTCGCCGCCCACTCAGTGGGCGAGCAGATTGCGATCAGCATCTTCGCCGTAATCTCTTCCCGGACCGCGGGCCTGACGATACTGCCATTGGAGGAAGTTAGTCAGAGTACGCAGTTGATGCTGCTGTTCTGGATGTTCATTGGCGGCGCACCGGCGAGTATGGCCGGCGGTGTGACAACCAGCACTGTCGGCGTATTGCTGATCTCCGCCCTGGCAACCGCCAAGGGGCGAGACAGCCAGGCCGTGGCATTCGGCCGGTCCGTGCCGAGAGAAACATTGAACAAGGCCGTTGCCATCATGACGGTCAGTACACTCCTGGTGGGGGCCGTCACGATCGTCCTTTCGCTGCTCAACCAGGGCGACATCTTTGCGCTGGGATTCGAGGTCGTTAGCGCCTTTGCGAATGCCGGCTACTCCCTGGGCTTCACACACAAGCTGAACGCGTGGGGACAGGCGCTGATCGCGTTTACAATGTTCTGGGGACGGCTGGGGCCGCTGACAATTGTCATTGCGCTGGCGCAGCGAGAGCGCCCTTCATTGCTTCAATACCCTGAAGAGCCGGTCATCCTCGGATAGACCGGCAGTCGCCCTTGAGGCGGTCTCGCCGTCTAATGGGACCGATACCATGCTCAATTCACAGACCCGGAGGACCGTAAGGCAATGACCGATTCCGAAAAATTCACTCTTGACGATATGCGGCCAGGCGCTGAAGTCGCAGTGCGAATCTGCATGGCAGTGCAACCCGGTGAGCGAGTGTTCATCCTCGGCGACGAGGGCTCATCGCTTATCAGCCGGGCCCTTGCCGAAGCCGCAGATCCCATTGCCGGCGCCGTAGAGATTCATACCCTCGAGTCGCTCGGTCTGCGCCCCATTACCGAGATTCCCAATGACCTTCAAAGCGCGTTGGAACGGTTTCAGCCTCACGTCAGCTTCTATACCGCAAGCAGCCGCCCAGGTGAACTCAAGTTTCGAATGGCCTATATGCCGGCCGTCATGCAAGCGAATCCAGACGGAGCCCGCCACGGCCATATGATCAACATCACGCCCATTCTGATGACCCAGGGAATGCGGGTCGACTATCAGCGAATCTACGACGTGACCATGCGGGTTTACGAACTGGCCAGAAGCGCCTCCAAGATCCGGGTCACCAATCCGAAGGGCACCGACTTTACCGCCGAATTGAATCCCAACTTCAATTGGGTTCCCTGCCACGGTCTATATCATGATTCGGGCAAGTGGGGAAACCTGCCCGAGGGAGAGACTTTCACTTCGCCGGGCAACGCGAACGGTGTATTGGTGGTGGACGAGCTGGGCGACTACTTTAGCGAACGATACGGAATTCTTGAGACGCCGGTTACGTTTGAGGTCGAAGACGGGCGCGTGAGTGCAGTGCGAAGTGAAGACAGAGCATTGGAAGAGGACGTCCAATCTTACATATTTGGAGCGGAGAACGCGGACAGAGTTGGCGAATTTGCCATTGGGACCAACATCGCACTGACCGGGCTGGTTGGCAATCTGCTTCAGGACGAGAAATTCCCCGGCGTGCACGTAGCCTTCGGCGACCCCTACGGCAAGCAGACAGGCGCCAACTGGAAATCCGAACACCACGTCGACGTCATTCCAACGCAGTGCACAATCGATGTGGACGGAAGAAGAATCATGTCAGATGGAGAGTTTGCCCCTGAGATTCTTGGGGAGTAGGCGGCGGCGGGGAGAGAACTGCCGCCAAAGTGTGAGGGAAAAAACCAGCCCATACGGCACTGTCCTTGCAGAACCGGTATGGGCCGTTAAGTCTGATAAGACCTGAAAGTACAGGACGGAAAACTTCGAGACCTGCAGCGCTTCTAATTTGCGGCGCCGAAAGTCGAAATTCGCGGGCGGAATGCCCGGTCAAACGCTTCCAATTTTTCTTTGAACCAGTCGTGCTGTCCCGTCCATTGTGACCGGTTGGTCGGGTCGGCGTTGTACTTGCGCAGCATCACTTGGCCCTGCTTGTGCTCGGGCAGCTCGCGCCACTCCAGTGCGTCGCCTATCTCGGCACCGATCTCCCCGCGTTGCTGATAAAGTGTATTGTAGGAGACTTCGGCGTCACCTTCGCGAATCACCAACTGTACGCCGATCCCGCCTTCTCGCATGTTGTTGAAGGCTGTCATTCGCAGGCGCCAGTGGCCGACATCGAAGTTCATCCAGTTTTGTGAACGAGGTGTGCCGGGACGGATGAAGCTCCCGCTGTCTTCCAGGTGTTGTCGCAAAGCTTGCCAGTACTCCATTTGCAGTTCGTTTTCTACGAGCTGGTATTCCAGTTGCAGTTCGTTCTCGACCTGTTGTAACTGATCCTCTAGTGATGTCTCTTCCGTCTCAGGCGCCGGAGCAGGGCTCGGAACTGGGGTTGGTGCTGGAATCGGGGCCGTCGTGTGGTCAGGAACGCCGCTTTCGGACGCAACCGTGCTTTCCTCCCAGCCGCTTGGCTTGCTGACAAGAAAGAACTTGGGAGCAAGGGGGGACTCACCGATTCTCCAAAGCTCAACTTCCAAACCGAAGAAGCGTATGTTTTCAGTGGTAATCTCGTTCAACCAGTTGAGCGTATTTTGATCTTCCTGCGTAAATTTCGCGGCCACCCAGACCATTGTGACCGCCTTCAACTCTGCTGCGTAGGTAAGAAGCTGGCCTAAGTGGCTCTGGTCGGTATGTTCCAGTTGATTCTCGACTACGACGTAACCGCCGCTGCCCCGACTTCGGCAGACCACGCCCCTGGGGTATGGTGAGACCCAACCCTCCATGTCCTCCAGCTCCAGGTCCATGTTGATCGCCTCGCCTAGGAGGGCCAGACTGTCGCCCCGGGCTAGCCAAGTGGCAAAGTCGCTGTCCTCGCTCACCCATACTGTGCGCAGTTCCACTTGTTCCAGGCGGCCAAAGTCAAACTGTATCATTCTAACGTTTCCTCCTATTGCGAATTTCTTGTAAGTTGCATCAAGTTTAGGCCATACCCGGAACGTGTTTTCCCGAAAGGTCTGTTCTCGACTTGTGAATCATGGGGGGTCGCCTGTACTGAAGGCGTAGGAATCCACATCTTAGTTTTACACGAAACAAATGCATAGCGCAAGCGACGATTTCGCTGATTTGACAGTGCAAAATGGCGCCTATACTATAGGGGAAAGAGATCGCATGCCTCACTAGCCGCTATGCGAATCTCCAGAACGATTCTCTTTGCGGGCGTAGTTCAGTGGTAGAACGTCAGCTTCCCAAGCTGAATGTCGACGGTTCGAGTCCGTTCGCCCGCTCTCTTGCTAGCTTTCTCGGTAGCTGCCAGTTTTAGGGTCTGACCTCGACCCATACTCTCTCTCAGGACTTTTCGTTTACTTCCTCGCCTGCTGTGCTTCTTTGGCGTCTACACTCTGTAGTCAGATTCACCTGCCCAGAAGATCCTCTTCCGCTACACGCAATCGCAGATCCCCTTGCCCGGTCAGGATCCAGAGTTGACCCGGGGCATGTTCAAATACGTATGGATATGAAATCCACGCGTCTTTCTCTCGGGCAATGACGCGAGGAGTTGACCATCTCCCGCCCTCGTCCTCTGAAAAAGCGATCGACAGCTCCTCTCGGTGCCAGCTGGCTTCGTCCTCCGACAGCTGGCCGCTGCGGCGGGCATAACTTTCGGTCCCCTCGGGATGGAGCCGGTTCCAGACAAGAAGAAGACGGCCGCTCTGTAGTCGGGCCAGATAGCCTGGCGACGTACTGGCCTCGATCGAGCTGGGCCGAATGATGCGCCAGGACAGACCCTCATCATAGGATATAGCCTCCCAGAAACGGTCCCAGTTCGTGCGAATCAGCATCCAAAGGGTACCGTCCCGCCTCTGAACGAAGGTCGGTTCAAACGCGCCGTCGTGGTGACCGTGTCCACCCAGGTCGATAATGTTGCTGCCGCGCCAGCTCCTTCCTCCATCGCCAGACGAGTAGACGCGAACCGCGTTCCTCCCTGGGCGGCGCAGATAGAACTGGTTGGTCACAACGATACGGCCGTTGGCAGTTTCGATAATGTTGATAGGCGGGTGGCCGCATACGCCCTCAAAGAGACGCTGGCGGTCAATCCAGCTTTCGCCCTTGTCCAGGCTGCGAATCGCCCAGAGGTCGCCCCGAGCATCGGCGCCCGGTTCACGGGTCGCGTCATCCCAGTTCAGAACTCGCTTATCAATCCAGACGAAGACCAGTACGCCGTCACGGGTGACCATCAACTGACCTGAGTTCCGTGGTATTCCTGGTCCCGGGGAGGGTAGGCCGGGTTCATCGCCGCGGTAGATCGGGCGAGGTGCCTGCCAACTGACTCCATTGTCGGTGCTGACAACTGTAGCATTTCCTTCTACCGCCATCAGCTCGCCGTCTGGCAATCTGACAAACGGTCGTTGCGCGTCGATCGACAGAGGTAGGCAAACTGGGTCAATCCAGCGCTCAGTTGAACTATTCTCACCGGTCGATTCGCTCATGGTTTGGACCCCCGCGATCACTGTTCAGAAGAGCCTGGTATGGGCCTTCCTCCGTCAATAAGCCCTCAAAATGATTACACGAACCTTATCACGGCGGATGTATACCGTCAACCCGAATGCCTCCATTCGCGAGCATCATATAGTGGGTGTGAGCACTTGCAATCCTGTGCCGGCGACACATTTGTGGCCTGTAAGAAATCGACTTAACGGCAGCTGAATCGCCCCCGCCGCCGTCCCCCTCAATCTACTGTAGGGGCAGGCCTTGTGCCTGCCCTCGCTCCCCCGGCCTCTTCGCCTCCCACATCTAACCACTGCAGTTCCGCCGACCTCTGACCACCTTCGGCTATGCTGGCAAACCGGATTAGATGCGATTGCGCTGACGCTAAGGCTTGACTCGCGACATTCAAAACAGTATCCTGATACCTGTCCCCGCTCGAAACTTCCAGTTCAGTAAGCCCGGCGAGAGAGGATTGCTATGCGAATTCTTGCTCAGTTGGGCCAGTCAAGGCAATACAGTACTCCTGCGTCCTTGCGGACATTCGTCATCCCTGATAGTCGCGGATTTCAAAAACGTCTATTGCCGTCAATATCGAATTGTCCCACATGAGAAATCACCCAAGCCACTGCCGCCTAGAAAAAAACTTCAATGACTGCTGAAATGATCCTGCTTGTCGTCATACTTGTGGTGGCGACCTATCTCTATCTGACCGACTGGTTGGCAACAGAGACTACCTCGGCTCTGGCCATAGCGGCCCTTGCCCTTTCCGGGATTCTGAGTACTGGCGAGGCGCTGTCCGGGTTTGCCAGCACGGCCACCATTACGGTGGGCGCAATGTTCGTAATAAGTGGAGGCCTGCTTCGCACCGGTGCGCTCGAAATCGTGACGATCGGCCTGGCGCGCTTCTCAGGCGGCAGTCCCCGCCGGCTGTTGATCCTGTTGGGGGGCGTCATTCCTCTGGCGAGCGCAATTATGAATAACACGCCTGTCGTCGTTATGATGGCGCCGGTGGTCCTTTCTCTCAGCCAGCGCTTCCGCATCCAGCCGTCAAAACTGCTCATTCCTCTCAGCTACTTCGCCGTGTTGGGCGGTACCATCACTCTGCTGGGCACCAGCACCAACATCCTGGTTGATGATCTTTACAGGGCCGCGGGAGGACCCGGATTCAACCTGTTGACCTTCACGCCTCTCGGCCTTATCTTCACGGTCGCCGGCGGCATATTTGTCGTTCTCACGAGTCAGAAGCTTCTGCCGGACAGATCGCCTGCGGGTAGCCTGGGCGAAGGCCGCCACCTGAGCACGCCATTCGTCGCCGAACTGATCGTGGAGAAGGCAAGCCCTCTTTTGGGCCAGAATGTTGGCGAACTGTTCAGCGAGGCAGCCGGCGCCCGGTTCTCCCGGCGCAGGTCGGAGCGGCACCACCGGCGCCTGACACACCTGCGTGGGGCGCTTCACGACAACGGCGATTCAGCACATGAACGGATCGAACTGCTCGAACTCCTGCGCGATGGCAGACCCCACCGCGCCCGCCGGCCCCGACCGTCGCGCTTTGGTCTGGTTAGACGCTTCGAGGCGGAGGAGGCGGAGCTGCTTCGAATACAGGAGGGCGACGTGCTGGTCATTTGCGGGGCGCCGCCGGTGATTTCCCGCTTTATTGAAACCTACTCGGCCTCTGTGCCGGAGCCGGGACAGTTTGCGCCGCCCCCTTCCGACAGGTCGGCGGGTGCGCTGCCTTCAACCCGTATCGTCGAAGCGGTCATTCTGCCGGACTCGGTAGCCATCGGTCGCCAGTTGGCGCAGTTGGAATTCGAGGAGAGTCACCAGGTTCATGTGCTGGGCCTGCAGCGCAGAGGCGGTCAACGCCGGGTTGGCCCGAGACATGCACGCCTCAATAGCGGGGATGTCCTGCTCCTGCAGGGGGCCCGGTCCGGCCTGCACGCTGTGAGCGAGCAGTTCAAACTGCTTCTTGTGGAGGGCGTTGAATCGGCGATCGCCCGACGTGCCAAGAACCGCCTCGCTCTCATTATAATGGGGGCGGTAATCCTGTTGGCCAGCCTGACCGAGATTCCTATCGTCTTGCTGGCGCTGGGCGGGGCTGCTCTGATGGTCGCGACACGCTGCCTGCGCACCGACGAGGCGATGTCGTCGCTCGATGGGTCAACGCTGTTGCTGCTCGCGGGAACGATTCCATTGGGTACCGCGATGCAGAAGACCGGGCTCGCTCAGCTGTTGGTAGATCAACTGATCTTGGTCTCCGGCCAGGTCAGCCCGGTCGTCATGCTCTCTCTCTTCTATCTCTTCACCAGCCTGCTGACACAACTGATCAGCAACAACGCGGTCGCCGTCCTTCTCACACCTATCGCCCTCTCCATGGCCGCTACCTTGCAAGTGAATCCCCAGCCCCTGCTGATGACGATCGCATTTGGCGCATCAGCGAGCTTCATGACGCCAATGGGCTATCAGACCAACGCCATCGTCAGGGGCGCCGGCGGATACACCTTCGGCGACTATCTGCGGATCGGGATACCTCTGACAATTATCATGTGGGCGCTGGCAACCGCGTTGATTCCGCTTCTATGGCCGTTGTGAGTTTCCCGACCCAGTGAATCTGTGCAGCGAGGCGTCTCGTCTGCGATAATGTCCAAGGTAAGAAGAATCCTCATTCACCGTTCATTACTAAGGAGAAACTGTCATGTCCACGCCGTCACTGGCAGAGCGGGACTGGAGCGGGGGAGTAGTTCGTTACCCCGACCCCGCCGTCGAGGTGCTTGACGATAGCTTCAGCAAGTACAGGATCGGCAACGCTGTCGTCGAGCGTCTCTTCACCGGATGCCGCTGGGCCGAAGGCCCTGTCTGGTTTGGGGACGCCCGCTGCCTGATCTGGAGCGACATTCCCAACAACCGGATGCTGCGTTGGAACGAGGAGAGCCAGGAGGTCAGCGTCTATCGCAACCCTTCCCACCATAGCAACGGCAACACGCGCGACCGTCAGGGGAGGCTCGTTTCCTGCGAGCACACCGGCCGCCGGGTATCCCGGACTGAGCATGACGGTTCGATAACCGTCCTGATGGACAGCTTCGAAGGAAAAAGCCTCAACTCGCCTAACGACGTGGTGGTCCACTCAGACGGCAGCGTCTGGTTCACCGACCCCGGTTACGGCATTATGCTCAACTATGAAGGCAAGGTCGCAGAGGCCGAACTGCCCAACCGGGTCTACCGCCTCGATCCGGAATCCGGCGCCGCAACCATTGTTGCCGACGACTTTCTGCGCCCCAACGGACTCTGTTTTTCGCCCGGTGAAGACCTCCTGTATATCGTCGATACGGGTCGGTCCCACGACCCGGACGGCCCCTCACACATTCGTGTCTTCGACGTAACTGCGGACAACCTCCTTGAGAATGGCCGCGTCTTTGTCGACATGAACCCCGGCATGGCCGACGGAATCCGATGCGATGTGGACGGCAACCTTTGGGCCGCGGCCGGTTGGGCCGGCCCTGGCTTCGACGGCGCCCACTGCTACGCGCCGGACGGAACCCTCATCGGCCAGATCCATCTGCCCGAAATCTGCGCAAATCTCTGTTTTGGAGGGGCGGAAAAGAACAGGCTGTTTATGGCGGGCAGCCAGTCGCTCTACGCGGTCTACGTTGAAACGGCCGGTGCACAGCATCCCTGAATTCAGAACAACTAAGTGAAGGAGATTCCTTGATGTCTTTCAGCATCCATTCGACGTTGCAGGATGTACTCAGTGACGAGCGCGCAAAGGCCGTTTTGGAAAGGCACATGCCTGGCGCCTCTTCCCACCCTGACCTGCCCATGGCCATGCACATGACCTTACAGCAGATTTCCTACTACCCGGAGGCGGCCGAGGCAGGCCTCTCCCAGGAGAAGCTGCAGGCCATTGACGAGGAACTGAAGGCCCTGGGCTGAGCACCGGGCAGTGGCAAGCTGCGCACGGCGGGGCTACAGATTTCCGCGGCGGCGGGCCATCTCGAATGCGTCATCCTGCGGCTTGTAGTTCAGAATCGCATTTGTGTCGGTCATGTCCAGCCTCTTGTAGCGGTTGTCTGAAATGCCGTGGAAGTTGCCAAACATGACCTCCTCGCCCGCCTCTACCGCAGCCGCGATCAGACTTGCATTGTCCTTCATCGTCTGGATGATCTCGACGTACTCGTGATCCCAATGTATCCACTCGGAGTCGCGGGGCTGGACCGCGCCAAAACGAAGGCAGAGTGACGACAGGCCGTGTGCGGCCGAGTAGTAGCGGGCGAGCGCCTCGCCCCAGCATTTTGTCGCGCCATACAGGTTGATCGGGTAGACCGGTTGGCTGGTATGTACCTGCTGATCTCGCGGATAGCCCAGCACCGCGTTGATGCTGCTGGCGTAGACGACCCGCCGGCATGCCGCCAGCCGGGCCGCTTCAAACACATTGTAAGTGGCGATTACGTTGTTGGGCAGCAGGCTCTCCCACGGGGCCTCCATGTTCGGGTCGGCGCCAAGGTGAACGACAGTATCGACCCCGTCAAAGAGTGGACGGATCGCGTCGAAGTCGCTCAAGTCCAGTTTGGTGAACGGAGCGCCCCGGGTATCTGCAGGTTCTGCGATGTCCGTGAGGACAAACTCATACGTGTCAGCGTAAGTGTCGTGGAAGAAACTGCCAATCCTGCCGGCCGCGCCGGTTAGGAGAAGTTTGCGAGTCATTGTGAATCCCCGTGTGAGATGGAAATTGCAGGCGGCTGTTGCGCATCGCCGGTTCAAACCTTCTTTTCAATTACACCCACGTATTGCCCGCCCGCGCCGCCGATGAACTCTGCGACGCGCCACCCGGTTCCCTCCAAGATCTCCTGCATCTCTGACTGTGAGACCATGAGGTAGTCGAACCAGTCGCCGATCAGCTCACGGTGGCGCACGCGCAGGCGAATCTCGCCGGCCATCCGCCCCCTGTCGCGGTTTCGAGCATGGTATTTGAGATGCTCCGGCTTGTCTGTGCCATAGATGTCGAGCGATTCGGCCACGATGCGGGCATTCCCGCTAGTGAGGTTTTTGAGGCGGCGCAGCATCCACTTCGCCCGACCTGGGTTGGCAAACAGTCCGAAGTTGTTGCCCATCATCAGGACCGTGTCGAATGTACCCAGTGAGGCGTCAATCTTATGAAACGGCAGCCTGTGCACCTTCTCCACGCCCCGCTTGCGGCAGATCTCTAGTGCGCCGGGCGACACGTCTATACCCACTACCTCGTGCCCCAGCTCCTGCAGGTAGAGGGCAAAGCGGCCGGCCCCTACGCCCACGTCCAGTACTCGCCCGCGCACGAAATCCATCGCCTGTTGAAAGCGGGGAGGCCACTCCGAATACTATGCAAAGTATGCTGCCAGATTGTCTGTTGCGACCAGATAACCGTCATCGCGCTCGATGAACTCGTCGCACGACTCACCTGCGAAATGGTGTGTCAGCAAGAGGCCAAAAGCATCCTGTGACTGCGCGTCTTTCATCGGTCATGCTCCGAATGACTACAAGAAAGCGGGCCGAACGGTGGTTGTCCATCTTACCTGCCCGTGCTATAAAGGGCAAGCGATAGACCACGAAAATGATGACAGAGTGAAGCTATTTTTTCACAAAGGAACTGACAATGGCCGCCATGACTTCCAGCCTGATTCCGGTAGACAACGACGACAGCAGCCTCTTCGACGTCCAGACCAATGCCCAGGGCCCAAGCGGCTCCTTGCCCCTGGACGAAGAGTTCCTGCGCAACGCGCCCAGCGGCGACATCTTTGGCCTCACGCAGGATGCCGGCATGGGCTGGAACCCGCTCCGCCTGCGCAACCCGGAATTCCTGATTCTCAGCACGCAGGGCGGCATTCGCGCGCCCGACGGCACGCCTGTCGCACTGGGCTACCACACCGGCCACTGGGAAGTCGGTCTGCTGATGGAAGCTGCGGCCGCAAGGCTCAAGGCTTTGGGAATGGTGCCCTTCGCCGGCTTCGTCACCGACCCTTGTGACGGACGCTCGCAAGGCACGACGGGAATGATGGACTCGCTTCCATACCGTAACGACGCCGCCATCGTCTTGCGCCGACTGATCCGTTCGCTGCCTACGCGTAAAGGCGTGATGGGTGTCGCCACTTGTGACAAGGGTCTTCCTGCCATGATGCTCGCAGTGGCGGCGCAGCGGGAGCTGCCGGTTATTCTCGTTCCCGGCGGCGTGACCCTGCCCCCCAGTGACGGCGAAGACGCCGGCAAAGTGCAGACCATCGGCGCCCGCTTCTCACATGGCGAAATCACCATCGAAGAGGCCGCCGAACTGGGTTGCCGGGCCTGCGCCTCGCCCGGCGGGGGCTGCCAGTTTCTCGGTACGGCCGCGACCTCACAGGTAGTAGCGGAGGCGCTGGGTCTCACGTTGATGCATGCGGCGTTGGCGCCGTCGGGACAACCAATCTGGAAGGAGGCGGCCGACCGATCAGCGGTTGCCTTGGTTTCGCTACACGAAAACGAGGTCGCCTGCGCCGACATCCTCACCGAAAAAGCTCTTCACAATGCAATGGTCGTTCACGCCGCATTCGGCGGATCCACCAACCTCCTGCTTCACATCCCCGCGGTCGCCCACGCTGCCGGACTGCCCCGCCCCTCAGTCGCTGACTGGCAACGCGTAAACGCGGAGGTGCCCCGTCTCGTCGATGTCCTGCCCAACGGCCCAAAGGGCCATCCCACGATTCAGGCATTCCTAGCCGGCGGCGTGCCTGAGGTTATGCTTCACCTGCGCGAACTGGACCTCCTGCACCTGGACGCCCTGACCGTACATGGCCGCCCGCTCGATGAGCTACTCGACGAATGGCAGAGCAGTGAACGCCGCAAGCGCCTGCGAGAGCGCCTCTTCTCGGCCGACGGTGTCGACCCGGACGATGTCATCATGGACCCCAAAACAGCGGCCGCGCGCGGCCTGACCAGTACGGTTACCTTCCCCACCGGCAACCTGGCCCCGGAAGGATCCGTGATCAAGAGCACGGCAATCGATCCTTCCGTCGTCGACGCGGACGGCGTCTACCGCAAGATGGGGCCGGCGAGGGTCTTTATCAGCGAGCGCGAGGCGATTGCCGCCATCAAAGGCGACCATGAAAAGTCGGTCCAGGCGGGAGACGTAATCGTTCTGATCGGTTGCGGTCCCATGGGAAGCGGCATGGAGGAGACCTACCAGCTGACTTCAGCCCTGCGCTATCTGGACTTTGGCAAGCAAGTAGCGCTCGTCACCGATGCCCGTTTCTCCGGAGTAAGCACCGGCGCCTGCATCGGCCACATCGGCCCCGAGGCCTTGGCGGGCGGCGCGATCGGACGGGTTCGCGAAGGGGATATCATCCGAATCGAAGTGGACACGGTCAACCTGCAGGGCACCCTGGACATCGTGGGCCCGCCAGGTAGCAATGGGACTGGTGGAAATGGGTCGGAAGCGGCAGCGCAACGCGAAGCAGGTTCGGAGATTCTGGCCAGCCGCTCTCTTCATCCCGACCTGGCCGCCGACCCGAGACTCCCTGACGATACCCGCCTCTGGGCGGCGCTGCAGGCTGTGAGTGGCGGCACGTGGGGCGGCTGCGTCTACGACACCGACCGCATTTTGGAAGTACTTGCCGCCGGAGAAAAAGCCCTGGCACAGCAGTAGGGTTATACCACGTAGAGGGCAGGATGGCTGGCCTTGGGAGCGATTCTGTGACCGGGGGCTGGGGAATACTGCATTTCGGCCGCTGCCCGTTAAGGATCGCTGCAGTCGCGGGTGAATCCGCACTGAGTACAGATGATCTTGCAGTGGCGTTTGCTCACACCGCCTCCGCACAGCCAGCAGAAAGTGTCGTCGACCGGCTCGTAGACCGGTACAAACCCTGCTTCCGCGGCTCCTGCTCGATGCTCGTAACTCTCATGCTCGACGTGGCCGCCCGGGCTGTAAAAGGTGGCTTCATATCCCTGGAAGTCGCCGTCCTTGTACAGGAACTTCGCCGAGAAATACCGCTCCTCAAACAGCCATGGGATGAAAAGCCTGTCTCCTGGCCACAGGTTCAACTCAAGCAGCCGGTCGTTATCGACCCAGGCAAGCCTTCCTTCCAGGGAGTCATGTAGTTGCCCGGTCCAGTGCCGGGCGAGGAAAAGCCAAACGTACCAGTCGGCCTCACCGTCGAAGTTGGGGAACGTGATCTGACCGCGCAGGATCGGATCGATGCAGACAAGCCCGCTCTCCTCCTGAACCTCGCGGACCACACACTCTTCGGGCGATTCGCCCGGCTCGAACTTGCCTCCGAGACCGTTCCACTTGCCCTCGTGATAATCGTTGGCTCGCTTGACCCTGTGCAGCATGAGGGTCTGACCGGGCCGCTGTACATAGCAGAGCGTTGCCAGCTTCAGACTGCCATTGGCCATGTTCAGTACGCCGCCAGTTCCTTGCCCATTGCGTAGATCTTCTCTGCGCTGGGACGGTAAGCGTCCTCCAGGGTCGGGCTGAAGGGAACAGGTACGTCCAGGCCGGTCAGCCGCTGAATCGGAGCGTCAAGCCACTCGAATGCCTCTTGGGCAATCAGCGCCGCCACTTCCGCTCCCACGCCGGTATTGCCCGTGGCACTGTGAACGATCAGCACCTTTCCGGTCTTGCGTGCGCTGTCAAGAATCGCTGTGGTGTCCAGGGGCTTAAGCGTGCGCAAGTCCAGGATCTCTGCCTCGATTCCTTCTTCCGCCAGCCGGACGGCCGCCTCCTGCGCCTCCCGTACTTGGGCGCCGTAGGTGATAATCGACAGGTCGTCACCCTCTCGTGCCGTATGGGCCTCTCCGATCGGCACGATGTATTCGCCTTCCGGAACGGGTCCGCGCTCCGATCGGTAGAGGATCTTGCTTTCCATGTAAATTACCGGATTGTTGTCGCGAATCGCCGCGATCAGAAGGCCCTTGGCATCGGCAGGAGTCCCCGGAGCCACAACTTTGAGACCGGGCGAGTGCGTGAACCACGCCTCCGGGTTCTGACTGTGAAACGGGCCGGAGCGCAGACCGCCGTCACTCGGCGCCCGGATCACCCAGGGAACAGGCGCGCCCCAGCGGTAGTGGTTAGTGGCGGCAAACTGCACGATGCTGTCGAAGCCGCTGGAAATGAAATCGGCGAATTGCATCTCGATGACGGGCCGCATCCCCATCAGTGCCATGCCCGTTCCCATGCTGATGAAGGCGTTCTCGCACATGGGCGTGTTGAAGATGCGCTCCGGCGGGTACTTATCCGTCAGCGGTTTCGTCACTTTGAAGGCCCCGCCGAAAGGGCCGGCCACATCCTCACCGAAAATGATCACCTCCGGGTCGCGCGCCATCTCCACGTCCAGCGCATCTGTGATCGCCGCGATGTAAGTCAATTCCTGTGCACTGTTCATCTCTGTCGTCCTCTTGGCTTCCGCCCAGCAGCTGTTGCAGCGGCGGAATGTGGACTTGTGGCGGGTATTCTACCATAGGCGCGCCATGAAGGCGCTGCCGGAGGTGTCCAGTTTACGGGGAGACACTGGTGGTGGCGCAAAGACAGAGAGAGAGGTTAGAATCGGTTTGGGACCTATAGCTTACTATCCTGTTCAGTACACATGCTATACTGTGCCGGCGTGTTGGCCGAAAGCTAGAAGAGCGAAACTCCCCCGTCGGCCCTTCTTGCCCCGTGAACTGACACGTGCTTCGAACGCTTGATTAGAACAGGGGATCCAAAAGGAAGCGTACCCTTACACAGTGGCCTTTGCTTGACTCCCGCTAAAAGCAATCGTCCCTAATGCAGGACAAACCTTATGACTATCTCCAAGATCAGAATCGCCAACTTCAAGAGTTTCGCTGACGAAACAGTTGAACTGAACGACTTCAACCTGCTGGTTGGCGCAAATGCTTCAGGAAAGTCCAACTTCGTCCAAGCCTTCAAGTTCCTGAGCGACATTGCTGCGCACGGACTGGAAGACGCTATTTCGTTGCAAGGGGGCGTGGAGTATCTGCGCCACTTTGGGTCAGCAGGAGACGAGCCTCTCTTGTTCCAGGTGACGATTCAAGGTGAGTCTCAAGAGGTGGATTATGGCGTTGATGTAGGCAAACGATCTGATGCCAAGCCAACTCGCCAAGTTTCAATTCGCATGCCTCAAGAGATAATATCGATGGACTACGAATTCTCGTTGAGATTTCATAAAGGCGGATACTCGGTCGAACGAGATAAATTGACTTTGTGCCATGACCCTGGGATACCCACCGAGTCACGCAGGGGTAGCAGTGCATATGCCAAGACAATTGCCGAAAACTCTTCAGGCAAGCTCATAGTCAACTCCACGGTACCGAACATGGAGCATCTGTCATCATTTGGAGGCGAGCATATCGCAGAGAGAACTCTGCTGTTTGAAACGCCCATTCTGTACCTTTTTGCAGGTACCTTTGTAGACTGGTTCAAGGAAATCGGAATCTACGATATTGATCCCAAAAGAGCCAAAGAGATCATAACTGTCGCCGGGCGTTCAGAACTGGAGACTGACGGCGGTAACCTGGCCCTCGTCCTAAAAAACTTACTTGGCGACGAAGACACTAGGCGGAGCATCCGCAATCTGTGCCAATACAACCTTCCTTATCTCAAGGACTTGAAGATTGAACAGCTGGCCGACAGATTCCTATCTATCAAGGTGCAGGAAACTTTCGTTGATGGCAGTGAACTGCCAGCATTCCTGATATCTGACGGAACGGCCAATATAATTGCTTTAATCGTCGCACTCTATTTTCAAGAGCAGAAACGGTTCGCCATTTTCGAAGAGCCGGAAAGACATCTGCACCCCAAACTGATCTCGGGTCTCATGGAACTGTTTAAGGAGGCGTCGAGTAAGAGACAGATCCTTCTGACCTCGCACAATCCGGAAGTCGTCAAGAACGCTGGCATCGAGAATCTGCTGCTAGTCAGCCGAGATAAGAGCGGCTTTAGCCGCATAGTAAAGCCTTCCGACAGCCAGCTTGTCAGGACTTTCCTGGAAAACGAGTTGGGTGTTGAGGAACTCTTCGTTGACAATCTCCTTGGTGTATGACATTGAACTATCGAAGGCTATTTGTTCTTGTGGAGGGAGAAGATGATGAGAGATTCTTTGAGAGCGTCGCACGGCCAGTGTTTGAGAATCTATATGACTTCGTTCAACTTTGGCAATATAGCCAGAGAAAGAAGGCCAAGGTTAACAGTTTCCTGAACAGTATCAGACCAATGCAGGCCAGTGGCGAGGCTGACCTTGTCATCGTGGCAGACTTGGACGAATCCCCCTGTGTGACGGACAGGAAAGAGCGCATTCAAAACAGTTACCGAAGTTTGTCCGCGGAAACAGGTAGTTTAACCCGGTTTCGCTCCTCTACTCGAGTTCTGATAGTACGCAGAGAAATAGAGAGTTGGTACCTCGCCGGTCTCAGTGACGAAGAGTGCAAGAGGATAGGAATTGTGTCTCCTTTTAGCAACACGGACCACGTTGCAAAGGAACAGTTTCTCAGCCTGATGCCCAACAAATTCGCCGCAAAGGCAGAGTTTATGCTGGAAATTCTGAAGGTGTTCGATCACGAGACAGCGCGCACGAAGAATGAGTCTTTCAATTACTTTATGCAGAACTTTGGCATAGTAATGAGATAGATTCCATCCAACTCGCATTACTCCTGGACAAGACTACCGGAGGACAAAATGAACGTAGAAATCCGCGACGAAAAATTCCGCGCCGTAGTCGGCGGCGATGTCGAAATCGAAGAGGTCGGCAGCGGCTTCGAATTCACCGAAGGGCCGATCTGGAACCATGCCGAAAGCCATCTAATCTTCAGCGACATACCCGGCAACATCATGCGCCGCTGGCGTCCCGACGGCAGCATCGAGACCTGGCGCCAGCCCAGCAACATGGCCAATGGCAATACCTACGACGGCGAAGGACGGGTCGTGACCTGCGAACACGCCACCAGCCGGGTGACCAGAACGGAGAGTGACGGCTCGGTGACGGTCCTGGCAACGCACTACGGCGGCAAGGAGCTCAACAGCCCCAACGATATAGTCGTAAAGAGCGACGGCGCCATCTACTTCACCGACCCAAGCTTCGGCCGTATGGAGTACTTCGGCCGGCCGCGTGAGCAGCAACTCGGGTATCAGGGCGCTTACCGGCTCGACCCCGACAGCCGGGAACTGACCCTGCTCGTCGACGATTTCGACCAGCCCAACGGCCTCTGCTTCTCCCTGGATGAGTCGCAGCTCTTCATAAACGACACGATGCGGGCGCACATTCGCGTCTTTGACGTCAACGATGAAGGTACACTCGAAAACGGCCGCGTCTGGGCCGAAGTCACAGGGGGCAACGACGGCGCGCCCGATGGCATGAAGGTCGACAGCCAGGGCAACCTATATGTAACGGGGCCGGGGGGAATACACGTTTTCGACCCGGACGCCGCCTGTCTCGGCGTTATCAAAATGCCTCAGGGCTGTGCAAACTTCTGTTGGGGCGATGACGACTTGAGAAGCCTGTTTGTAACAGCCACCACGTCACTCTACCGGATCCGCGTCAGGGTAGCCGGACGAAACACGTTTTAGCGGGTGATGAAGGCAATTGCAGACGACTGAAGGTGGTTCGCACAGCAGGCTTCTTCAAGACATAGTGAACTAACCGCGCACCCCGGAGATTGACGAATCGCGGCCGCTGGGCTAGGTTTGTCCGGATGAGCAGACACGAAATTCAGCAGAATTGGGAGACACAAAGGAATGATAGCGCTCGACGTCTATTTCAACGCCAAAGACGGCAATGATTCCGCTCTTGAAACCGTGATTGTGGATGTATGGATGGAGGCAATGCAACAACAGCCGGGCTTCATCAGCGCAACCATGATGACGCCCTTCCCGCAGGATCAACTTGAGGCAATGGGAGCGGTTCGACCCCCCTTCTCCCACGAGGTCATCTCATTCTGGGAGAGCGAAGCGCTGCGGCAGGAGTGGGTGGCCCGCGACATCCACCAGGAGGTCTGGCCGCAGGTAGAGGCTGCGGCCGAGGTCGTCATTTACACGGTTTCTAACTGTGATCAGAGCTGGACCACGTAAGAATCTGCGGCGGGAACGATAGCGAGCCCTTCCTATCTCAATTCTCGCTCCGTGTCCCATCTTCCTGAAACTGGGCGTCCACAACCGCCAGGATGGCGACGTTAACGATGTCCACAACCTCGGCGCCGGTCTCCAGCACGTGGATTGGCTTGCCCATCCCCACCAGGATGGGACCGATGGCTTCGGCGCCGCCCAAACGGTGCAGCAGCTTGTAGGCCGTATTGGCCGACGCCAGTTCCGGGAAGACCAGCACGTTCGCATCCTCAATCGCGCTGAACGGATAGTGCCGGCGCATCAGGTCCGGCACGACCGCCACGTCCGCCTGCATCTCGCCATCAATCTGCAGGCCCGGCTGCTGGGCCTTGACCAGCTCGGTCGCACGCTGCACCTTGTCGACCTGCGGATGGCGCGTGCTGCCGAAGTTTGAAAAGCTCAGCATCGCCACCCGCGGTTCGACGTCGAACTGGCTCGCCACCTCGGCTGCGTTGATGGCAATGGCCGCCAGAGTCTCTGCGTCAGGGTCGATGTTCACCGTCGCGTCGCTGAAAAAGTAGATTCGATCGCGCACGATCATCAGGTAGACGCCGCTGAGAACGCCGCGCTCGGGCGCTGTCCCAACGATCTGCAAAGCGGGACGCAGAACGTCAGGATAGTTGTAGGTGAGTCCGGAGATAAATGCGCCGGCGTCGCCGTTCAGCACCATCGCCGGCCCGAAGAAGTTGGACTGGCGCATCAGTTCGTTTGCCCTGGCCAGGGTAACCCCTTTGCGCTGGCGTTCGTGATAGAACGCTGCCGCATAGTCCCTGTACTTCGGGTCCTGGTTTGGGTTGATCACGGTCGGCCGGTAGTCCAGGCCCAGCTCTTCGCAGCGAATGCGGATCACCTCAGGGTTTCCGAGCAACACCGGCGTACCAATGCCCTCCGACTCGACTGCATAGGCCGCCCTCACTATCTTGGGATGCTCGCCTTCTCCGAATACGACCCGTTTCGGATTCTGCCTCGCCTTGCTCTGCTGCGTGCGCATGACCTGCACGCCCTTGCCTATGCGTAACGCCAGTTCGTCCAGATAGGCGTCAAGGTCGATGTCGCGGCGCGCAACTCCAGTCTCCATCGCCGCCTTCGCCACCGCCGGCGCGACCCACATCAGTACGCGGCTGTCCAGCGGCTTGGGGATGATGTACTCCGGACCGAATTGAAGAACATCCAGCCCGTAGGCCTTCATCACGCTGTCCGGCACGTCCTCCTTGGCCAGGTCGGCCAGCGCCCGGGCAGCGGCCAGCTTCATCTCCATATTGATCGCCTTCGCCCTTACGTCCAGCGCGCCGCGAAAAATGAACGGGAAGCCGAGTACGTTGTTGACCTGGTTGGGAAAGTCGCTGCGTCCCGTCCCCATGATGACCGTATCGCTTCGTGCGGCAACGGCGTCAGGGTACGGTATCTCCGGGTCCGGATTGGCCATGGCGAAAACGATCGGGTCTGCCGCCATCGAGCGCACCATTTCCGATGAGACCGCCCCTGCAACGGAAAGGCCGATCAAAACGTCTGCGCCGGACATCGCTTCGCCCAGAGTGCGGGCGTCCGTGTCGCTGGCGTACTCCTCTTTCCATTCGTTCATGTTCTCCATGCGGCCCTGGTAGATGACGCCGCGGCTGTCGCACATGACGATATTGCTCTTCTCGGCGCCCAATGCAACATAAATGTCTGCACAGGCGATGGCCGACGCGCCTGCGCCATTGATGACAATTCGGGCTTCGTCCAAGGGCTTGCCCGCGATCTCCAGGGCGTTCAACAATCCTGCGCCGGAAATAATCGCCGTCCCATGCTGGTCATCGTGGAAGACCGGAATATCCAACCGCGCCTGCAGAGTTTGCTCAATCAGGAAACACTCCGGCGCCTTGATGTCCTCAAGATTGATGCCGCCGAAAGTCGGCGCGATCAGCTCGCAGAATCGCACCATCTCCGCCGCATCCTCGGTATCCACCTCGATATCGAAAACGTCAACGTCGGCAAATCGTTTGAAGAGAACCGCCTTCCCCTCCATGACCGGCTTGGAAGCCAGCGCGCCCCGGTTGCCCAGGCCGAGGATGGCCGTGCCATTACTGATGACCGCGACTAAGTTGCCCCGCGACGTATAGTCAAAGGCGTTTTCCGGCCTGGTTGCAATTTCCAGTACCGGGTGTGCCACGCCAGGAGAGTATGCCAGGGATAGGTCCAGCTGCGTTTCCATTGGCTTGGTCGGCGTGATCTTCAGCTTCCCGGGCCGCCCATTGGCATGGTAGTCAAGTGCATCCTGTTTAGTCAGCGTCATCAGGCTTCTCCGCGTGATCAAGGTATGTTTGCCTGCGCTCATTGTATGCGAAGTGGCGTGGATGCGCACACCCGGAAGGTAACCGGTCCAGCGTTTGGCCTTGGAAATCAGTTTGCATAGTGGATCTGCTCGCATAGTGACAAGGGGACTTTCAGAATGCTTCGTACATCCTCTTGCGTTAGAGCGGAAGAGGCTCGTTTCGATTCTGGAAACAGACCTTACGCAGCGTCATGAGCTCCTGTGGGCGCCGCGTCTATTCGATAATTTCGATCTCTACGTCAGAACTGAATGCCAATGTTCGCTTTTGAGTAAGAGCCGGAGATTTGCATTGCAGTTGGCATATGCTATACTCACGCCGGAAGTTGCCGGACGCCGCCTTTACCCACAAAGGTTGGGGCCGGGCCCACCGAAGCTAGTGGCAGTCTACCTGCTCCATACTGGTTGGACGCAATCCTGAAAGCTGTCCAACTTATAGATCGGAACAACGTATATGGCGACAGCGGCTGACGTTAGCAACGTCAGTACCGGGCGTATCAACAGCCCGCTCTCCATCCTCGGCGCTATCTGGGGCTCCTACTTTTTCCGCAAGTTCCTGCGTGCGCTGGCTACAATCTTCATTGTTACAACCATCATCTTCTTTCTGGTGCGCCTGCTGCCCGGCAACCCGATCGAAATCTATGTAAACCAGCTTGTTGTCACTTACGGCTTGCCCGTTCACGAGGCAAAGGATCAGGCCGCCGCACTCTTCGCCATCGACCTGGAACAACCGGTAATTCTTCAGTACTTTTCCTACCTGGGTAATCTGGCCAAAGGCAATTTTGGGCAGTCCGTCCTCTCCCCCGGCACAACCGTCACCGAAGTGATACTGCGCTTCCTGCCCTGGACTCTGTTCAGCGTTGGAACGGGGCTGTTGATCAGCTTCACAGTTGGGGTCCTGCTGGGCGTAATCATGGCTTACCGCCGAGAGACCTTTCTCGATCACGGCTTCACAGTCTTGAGCTCCGTCGTCAGCTCCGTACCGGACTTTCTGATCGGCCTGCTCATCGTCGTCTGGTTGGGCGTACAATGGAAAATCCTGCCGATCGCGGCAATGCGCGGCGCCTACTCTTCTGGTATGACGCCCGGGCTGAATATTGAATTCTTCCTCGATGCCTTCTTCCACGGGGCTCTGCCCATCTCTACCTATGTACTGACAAGCATTGGATTCTGGATGCTGAGCATGAAGAGCAATACGATCAGTACGTTGGGAGAAGACTATGTGACCATTGCTAAAGCGCGCGGGCTGAAGGAGTGGCGCATCACAACTGCCTATGTAGGCCGCAACGCGATACTGCCGCTATTTACGATTCTGACGATCCGCATAGGCTTCGTTGTCGGCGGCTCCCTCCTGGTGGAACAGATCTTCGAGTATGGAGGTATCGGCAGAATGTTAGGACAGGCCATTAACCAGCGCGACTATACCTTAATGCAGGGGATCTTCCTGATCATTACCTTCTCGGTCATCTTTGCAAATTTCTTTGCAGATGTCCTCTACGGTTGGCTCGACCCCCGCATAAAATTGCAGGACAACTGAGTCTGACGTTATAATGGCCAACTTTACGTTTTGCGGTGCAGCCACAGTTTGCCAACTGCCTGAAGCGAGCGCAGACATACATCGCCCCAGGAAGCTCAGGACAGAATAAATGACGGCACAAGGGTGGGAAGGCGAACAGACCGACAGTCTCCTTACAAGTGCATGGAAAGGGTTTCGGACTTTCGTGCGCCTGCTGTCCTATAATCGCGTCGGATTTATCGGCTTCCTCGTGGTTATATTCATGATTCTGCTCTCCTATGCAGGCCCCCTGATAATCGAACTGGATACAAAGACCAAGATCGACAAGATCTATATCACACCGACCATCGAACACCCTTTGGGGACTGATCATCAGGGCCGGGACATCTGGTCCCAGATCGTCAACGGTGGCAAAGATGTCATCTATGTGGCCTTCCTGGCAGCAATGATCTCGACTGTGATCGCAGTCGTCTTTGGCACGCTCAGCGGATTCATTGGCGGCTGGGTTGACAGTGCCATTATGTCTGTCACCGATATCATCCTGACGATTCCCCAATTCCCGTTGCTCGCCGTGCTGGCCGCCTTCATTTCTCTCAACAGCCTGACTTTGCTGGGCATATTAATGGGCCTGCTGAATTGGCCGACTCTACTGCGGGCTTTGCGGGCGCAGGCTCTCTCGCTAAAACAGCGTGACTTTATCGAGGCGGCTAGAGCGCTCGACCTGGGTGTTTGGCACATCGTCCTCAGAGAGATGGTGCCTAACATGATGCCTTATATAGTCGTCAGCTTTGCCCTGGGGATGACCTTTGCTGTGTACCAGCAGGCGGGCCTCGTCTTCCTGGGCCTTGTTCCCATCTCTGCAGGCAACTGGAGCGTAATGATTCAGCTTGCCTGGGTACGGGGCGCGATATTCTATAAGGACAGCGTCTGGTACATCATGGCGCCCATTGTCGCAATTGCCATTCTCCAGCTGGCGATCATTTCCATGACCCGCTCCTTGGAGTTGGTTTTCAATCCTCGCCTGCGAGCCAGCGAGTAGAGGATCGGTTGCAACCCGCCTATGAGCCAAGCCACGGACCTTTCCTGGCACCAGAACATAGATGAGAACGGCAGCCAGCCTCCCCTGAGTCTGCAGGACGTTCATGTAAGCTACCGTACTCGTAAGGGCAGCGTCCAGGCCGTGCGCGGCGTTACCCTGGACCTGAAGGCGGGGGAGAGCCTGGCCCTCATCGGAGAGAGCGGCTCCGGCAAGACCACGCTGGGACTGGGAATCGTGCGGCTCCTGGTCGAAACTGCTGAAGTCAGCCCTGGCAAGATCATTTACCGCCGCGACGGCCGTGAATTGGATGTTCTGTCACTGGCAGACGGCCCACTGCGCGAGTTTCGTTGGCGCGACTGCGCTATGGTTTTTCAGTCGGCGCTCAACGCCTTCAATCCCGTCCTCAAAGTGTGGGATCAGGTGTGGGACACCGCCAAAGCCCATCGCTGGAACAACAGGGAGGAAGTACGCGAGCGCTTCCTCGATCTGCTCCGTTTCGTACAACTTGACCCCGCGCGAGTCATTGACTCCTATGCCCATGAACTGAGCGGGGGCATGCGCCAGCGCACGCTCATCGCTATCTCGCTGCTTCTGGATCCGCAGATTCTGATTCTTGACGAGCCGACGACCGCACTGGATATTCTCACCCAGCGCACTATCATCGATCTGCTTCGTCGTTTGAAAGAAGACCTGCACTTTACGATGCTTTTCATCTCGCACGACCTCGCAATCGCCGCTGAGTTGGCCGACAGAGTTGCGACCATGTACGCCGGCCAAGTTGTGGAACTCGGCCCGGTAGAGGACATATTTTACCGACCCCGTCATCCCTATTCCTTGGGATTGATCCGGGCCGTCCCGACTGTTACCGGCGGCTTTGAGGAACTCTCGTCGATCCCCGGCTCGCCGCCCGACCTGATCAATCTGCCGGCGGGCTGCAAGTTCCATCCCCGCTGCCCCTATGCCAGCGAGCGCTGTAGCAACGAAGAACCCCAGCTTGAACGCGTTGGCGACAACCACTTTGCGGCTTGCTGGCATACTGATGCCGTGGAAGAGGATATCGAACGCAACGGGCTGCGCGTCCGAAGGAGCACTTAGCAAGACCGCCGCTTAGGGCGGCAAGGAAAGACAGAACAGCGCGGCCAGTGGAGGCCGCTTTGCATGGCGCCAATTATCGAACTTCGCAATGTAACCAAATACTTCGGCAGTGGTCGCGACCAGGTCACGGCGGTTGACTCGATTTCGCTTGACATCGAACCCGGAGAAATCGTCTGTCTTGTAGGGGAGAGCGGCTGCGGCAAGAGTACGACAGGCCGCATGGTTGTCGGTCTTCTGCCGCCTTCAGAGGGACAGATCCTCTATCAGGGGCAGGACATCTCCGCTATGGACAAGGCCGATTACCAGCAGTACCGTCGCGCTGTCCAGATCATCCATCAAGACCCTTACGCCTCTCTAAATCCGACCCAGACCGTACGCCAGATGATCGCCGCTCCGCTCCTGCGCCACCAGGCGCAGAGGTCGTCCGGGAGTGCAAACGGTAGCGGCAGAAGAGAGCGCCGTCGCGATGTCGAGAGACGGGCCGCGGAGCTGCTCGAGATCGTTGATCTGACCCCAGTGGCCGAATTCCTCGACAAATATCCCCACCAGTTGAGTGGGGGACAGCGCCAGCGCGTATCGGTGGCCAGGGCTCTGACGGTCGAGCCGAAGTTCATCGTCGCCGACGAAGCAGTCTCTATGGTGGATGTGTCGATTCGCGTGAGCCTGCTGAACATGCTTTCACGCCTGAAGGATGAGTTTGATGTT
Source organism: Caldilineaceae bacterium SB0664_bin_27 (assembly GCA_009838625.1). Classification (GTDB taxonomy): domain Bacteria; phylum Chloroflexota; class Anaerolineae; order Caldilineales; family Caldilineaceae; genus Bin5. The sequence continues at coordinate 4,249 of VXRG01000087.1, read as the reverse complement.
ACCTTCCTTTTCATTACGCACGACCTGGCTCTGGCAAAATACTTTGCCTGGGAGGGTCGCATCACCGTCATGTATCTTGGGCGAATTGTTGAAGAGGGGCCAACGCCCCGCCTCATAACCGACTCACGCCACCCCTATACACAGGCTTTACTGGGGGCTGTGCCTGAAGCCGATCCGGAACTGGCCAAGAAAAAAGTACATCTTGAACTGCGCAGCGCAGAGATTCCAAGCCTGCTGAATCTGCCGACGGGCTGCACATTTCACCCGCGCTGCCCCTACATTGTTGAAGGCGAATGCGACACTGCCGTCCCGCTGTTGGAACATATATCAGATGGCGGTAGCGTAGCCTGCCCAGTGCGCAAGTCGGAACCGAGTCTGATCGTCTGAATCCGTAGCGGAATTTCCGCACTCATACTGTCAGTTTGGTTCATGTCCGGAATGAGGAATCAGGGAATCCGTGGATCCCTTTCTTGGTAGGGCAGCATTTCACATCGGGTTCTACATCGCCTTCGTGGCCGGCGCACTCCTGCTTTTTCTGGAAAAGGGGACGGCCGAATACGTAATCACCCAGTTCACTCTGGGTATCGGGCTTGTATATCTGCTTCTTGTAGTTCTACTCGTGCAATGGGGAAAGCGTCGAGAGCGGTAACCCGTTAAGGCGTGCGCACCTTGCGCGCTCCTATGTGTGGCCCCCCTCGTCGTCTCTTTGTCCCCGCAGTTTCTCTAATATCCTTAAGGAGGATAAAGAATGAATCGAAGATTATTGCTCGCAATTGCGCTGATCGCCGCGCTCGTTTTCAGCGCCTGCGGTGCGCCGGCGGCAGACATGAGTGGCGGTGAAGCCGCTCCGGCGGCTTCCGAAGAAGAGGCTGCTTCGTCGGGAACGGGTGTCTCTGAATTCCACCCCGCCTGGCCCTATGCCCCCCCGCCTACCGGCCACTTCAATACCTGGGTCACCAACGGTATGACTCTGGGCATCTACCGCGCTCTGATGGAACCGCCTCTGTTCATGTTCCTTTGGGCCGACGGCAGCTGGATGCCCGTAGCCGGTGAGTCCTGGGAATGGGTTGATGACGTCACTTTGCGCGTCAGCCTGATACAGGGAGCTCAGTGGAGCGACGGCAGCGACTTCACCTCGCAGGATGTTGTCGACACATTCAGCATCTCCCGCCTGCTCAGCCAGACTGTTTGGCGCTTCCTCGACGACGTACAGGCCGTGGATGATCACACCGTCGACTTTGTTCTCAGCGGCCCCTCCACGACCGTGCCCCGCCGCGTGCTGCGCGAGGTGCATATCACCGCCTCTTCAGTCTATGGAGACTTTGCCCAGCGCACACGCGACCTGGTAGAGGCCGGCATGACCAACGAGGACGACGACTGGAAGCAGCTGCTGCAGGAGTTCAATGAGCTGCGCCCGGACGAAATGGTCGTTCTGGGGCCCTACGCGATCGACCCTGCCAGCATCACCGAGTCCCAGATGATTCTCAACAAAGTCGAGACCTCCTACTGGGCTGACACGGTGCGCTTCGACCGCATGGTAAACTACAACGGTGAGACGCCGGTAGTAACGCCGCTCGTCCTCTCCGGCGACGTCGACTATGCCACGCACGGCTTCCCGCCCGCCACCGAGCGCGAGTTCATGTCCCTCGGCTATCGCATCATCCGCGCCCCCATCTACGGTGGCCCGGCCCTCTATTTCAACCACACGATCCATCCCTTCAACATGAAAGAGGTCCGGCAAGCCCTGGCCTACGCCATCAACTTTGAAGAGAACGCATTTGTCTCGCTGGCCGAATCGGGTGTGGCACAGGAGTGCATGTGTGGTTTCTCTGACAACATCACACCCTTGTGGCTGAGTGAGGATACGCGCGCAAACCTGAATCCGTACAGCCAGGATCTGGAGAAGGCGGAGCAGATGTTGCTCGATATCGGCTTCACTCGCGCCGATGACGGTGTTTGGATGGACGACACTGGCGCCCGCATGGAGTGGGAGCTGACCGCACCTGCCGAGTATTCCGACTGGTCTGCCGCAGCTGAGAATGCTGCAGAGCAACTGACCGCTTTCGGCTTCAAGACTAGCTTCCGCGGCGTGAACTTCCAGCAGCACCCGATTGATGTCAACGAAGGCAAATTCGAGTTGGCGATTCGCGGCTGGGGCGCAGGCAATCCCCACCCGTCCTTCTCCTACGAGAATGACTTCAGCACGCACAACGCCGCCGCGACGGGCGTAGGCGCATCTGGCGCCGGTAGCATCGAGCTTCCGGGCATGTCCTTCGACCTGAATGTCAGCACGGACAGCGTCGGCGACGTCGACCTGTGGGCGCTGACCAAGGAGGCCGGCTCCGGCGGTGACGCCATGATGCAGATCGCGGCGCTGGACAAGATCGCCATGGCCTACAATGAACTGCTGCCGCAGATTCCTCTGTGGGAACGCTACGGCAACAACCCGGTTCCCAGCCGTTTTGCCAGCGGTTGGCTGCCCGAAGGCGACCCGATCTACGTCAACAGCCCCTACGCCGACTCCTTCGTCGTCATCCAGATTCTGACCGGACAGCTTGGCCCGGCCGAATAGGCGCGACGCGACGGAGTTAGCCTTGTAGTAAGACTTAGGCAGTTAGTTAGGGCCGGCGCGACTGTGTCGGCCCTAATCTTTCCGCCCCGACGGACCTGTCGATAAGAAAACCAGGTGCGAAGCCTGCGACACAATTGAGGGAAGCATGAACACTGACTTGACTCAGGAACAGATCGACTCATACCGGGAAAACGGGTTTGTGGTCCTTCACGACTTCCTCACCCCGGACGAACTGGACACCTGGCGGCAGGCCGTTGACGGAGCTGTGCGCCAGCGTGGAAAGCAGAAGATGTTCAACCAGGAAGTGGACGAGGACCGTGAAGAGTCCTACTATGACTACGTTTTCGTCCAGCGAATCAATCTATGGCAGGACAGTATTGACGTCCGGCGCCTGATACTGGACCCGCGCCTTGGCAAGTTGGCCGCAGAACTGGCCGGGGTGGAAGGTGTACGCATCTGGCATGATCAGGCATTGATCAAACAGCCGTGGGCCAACCCCACCGGCTGGCATCTCGACAATCCATTCTGGTCCTACTCCTCCCGGGAGACGCTCAGTCTCTGGGTCGCCCTCGACGACGCCACACTGCAGAACGGCTGTCTCTACTTCCTGCCCGGTAGCCACAAAACGGCAACTTTCGACAACGTCAGTATCGGCGAAAACATCGGCGACATCTTTCGCGTCTACCCGCAGTGGAAAGACATCATGGCGGCCCCGGCCGAAATGAAAGCCGGTTCCGCCTCCTTTCACAACGGCCTCATCGCTCACGGCGCTGGCGCCAACATGACGCCGGGCTGGCGGCGTGCGATGACATGCGGTTTCATGCCCGACGGTTGCACCTTTAACGGCAAACAGAACATCCTCAACGATGAACAGTTCGCCAGCTATGAGATCGGCGACCTGCTCGACGACGACCTGCAGAACCCGCTCATCTACCACAGGTCCAGGCCCTATGAGGAAACACTGGCCGAACGATTTGCTTAGTCATTGCCAGCAGGGAAACCTCGGCCCCGTCGATGTCCCGGCGCTGAAACCTCCGACCAACCGCTCCTGCCTCCCCTGCTTTCCCCCGTCTCCCAACGCATAAGTCCGGTAAAGGCAGGCATTGTGCCTGCCCTCGCGCCCCCAAGCCGCACCGCCTGAAGTCACAGTCCTCTGACCACAAACTACACCTTCATCGCCACCACGCGGCCCGTCCCCACCGTCCCAATCTCCAACGCCTCCTTCTTCATCTTCTCCTCGCATCCCCTTTTCCCGAAATTGCAGGGCAACCGCCTCTGTTCGCGTAAAATTCTTGTTATCTTGGGACGTACCCTCCGAAATTTGGACGAATTTCATATACATCGGCATGCAACCAGGCACGTGCCAATCCCTTCCCTTTCTGTTTTGTACGGCCCCCCATGACCTCTACAAAACTTGTGCAAAAGTTGTACAACACTTTTCCCGAACCATCGCGTTTCCCCACCGATTTTCCCGCTAGAATCAGCTCGAAAACGGGCTCCCGCGACGTCTCCATTTCCCCCGATTTTTGACCAAAAGTGTAACATCCCCATTGGAACATTTTTTTGTAACATTTTTCGCCCCAGTTTGCCCCTATTTCTCTCTGGTCAGGAGCCCCAAAACCAGGAATGTTACACTTTCGCCGAAAATGCAACACCTTCGCGGCCCCTTCTGCGCCC
>VXRG01000030.1 GCA_009838625.1 Caldilineaceae bacterium SB0664_bin_27 | reverse complement strand
TCATCTCGCTCCCGTACCACTCCACGTCCCTACCAAATACCAGAACGCAGAACAACCCGAAAACGACTGACAGGTCTGCTGGACTCGCTTATCTTGTCACTCTTCAGCTGTTAATGTGCCTCAACTCAACCACTCTACTACATGTAGATTGACCTGACAAATCGTCTCCGATTCGATGCAGGTTTCCTTAATGTATCACACCGCATTGGGCCTGTCAAATGGAGATCGGGTTGAATTCAAAGCAAACGCGTCAGGATTTCGACGCCTTGGACTCCATTGTAGCCAACAAGGGACACACACAAGAGTTACCCCTACTGATTCAGGCAGCCTCAGTAGGAGTTGTCTAAACTCGACTTAGTTGCCCTGGGGCTGAGTTTCATCTGTGCTGCACCGCCATCAGGAGGACGTTTGTGTATGGGTTGGGAACTATCCGATTACAATCAGTACGGCGTCCTGCTCGACGCTCTCGCCAGCGGTAACTTCCACTTTGCGCACTACGCCCGAACGGACGGCGCGAATCTCGTTTTCCATCTTCATCGCTTCCAGGATCATCAGGGGTTGATCTTCTATGATCTCATCGCCATCCTGCACCAGTATCTTCACAATCATGCCTGGGATGGGCGCTCTGACCGCGAGGTCCCCTTGGGGCAGCGCGGGCCCTTGGCGGGCTGCGTTGAGGCGGCGCGTGCGTTCGTCCTCAATCCGCACACGGAACTGCTCACCGCGAAGGGTTACATCGTGGCTGTGCGGAGTTTCCTCGACCAGCATTTCGAAACTGGCGCCATCCAGGAGCAGGCTGTACAGCTGGGTGACACCGCTCTGGCGGAGGTCTACGGTGATTGCCTCGCCGTCGACCAGGACTTCGTCCTCGTTGATCTCGATTTCAAAGGTATGGTCGCCGACACTGGCAAAGTATTTCACCACCGTCCTCCCATCGTGCTCATACGGCCGGCCTGCTTCCAGGCGCTGGCGGCGTCGCTCTCGCCCCCGCCGATATTGACGGCGCGGCGGCCGGCGTCGTGGGCTACAAGCGCGGCGGCAACGGCTGCGATACGCGCCTGCTCGGGATCGGGTTCGTTCTTGGCCACCAGCCGGCGACGGTCGAGGAAGCCGGTATCAAAGGTCCCCCAGATGAACTCGGTGCTGTCCATTATCTCCTGGTGGAACGGGATCGACGTCTTGATGCCACTGATTCGATATTCGTTGAGCGCACGGCGCATGCGCAGGATGGCCTCGGCCCTGTTTTCACCCCATACGATCAGTTTAGCGACCATGGGATCGTAGAAGAGGCTAACTTCGTAGCCCCGGTAGAGAGCGCTTTCGACGCGCACGCCGGGTCCGGTCGGCTCCTTGAGGTAGGTGACGACGCCGCTATTGGGCATGAAGTTGTTGAACGGATCCTCGGCGGTTAGGCGGCATTCTATGGACCAGCCCTTGGGCCGGATGTCTTCGGGACGGTAGCGCATGCGGCGACCGGCGGCTATGGTGAGCTGCTCTTTGACGATATCGACACCGGTCACAAATTCGGTGACGGGATGCTCCACTTGCAGGCGGGTGTTCATCTCAAGAAAGTAGAATTTCTCCTCATCAGGGTCGAACAGGAATTCAATCGTACCGGCGTTGACATAGTTCACTGACTCGGCGGCGGCCACTGCGACGCGTCCGAGCTCCTGGCGCAGGTTTTCGTCGACGGCCACACTGGGCGCTTCTTCGATCAGCTTTTGGTGGCGCCGCTGGATTGAGCATTCGCGCTCACCAAGGTGGATGGTATGCCCGTAGCTGTCGGCCAGGATCTGCACCTCGATATGGCGGGCGCTGGAGATGAACTTCTCCAGGTAGACTTCGCCATTGCCAAAGGCGCCAACGGCCTCGCGGCGGGCGGCCAGGAGGGCGCTGGTGAACTGGTTGGGATCATGGACGACGCGCATGCCTTTGCCGCCGCCGCCGGCGGTGGCCTTGATCATCAGAGGGAACCCGATCTGTACGGCGGTTGCCTTCAGCTCGTCATCTCGCAGCCCCTTGCGCGAGCCGGGGACCAGGGGCACATTGTTTTTGGCAACGGTTTCGCGGGCGGTCTGTTTGTCGCCCATCTTGGCGATGGCATCAGGGGAGGGCCCAATGAAGGTGATGCCGGCGTCAGCGCAGGCCGCGGCAAATTCAGCGTTTTCCGCCAGAAAGCCGTAGCCGGGATGGATGGCATCAACGCCGGCCTTGCTGGCCACATCGATGATCTTGTCGATGCGGAGGTAGCTGTCGCGGCTGGGGGCCGGGCCGATGTGATAGGCTTCATCGGCGTAACGCACGTGAAGGGCAGTCCGGTCCACGTCGGAAAAGACGGTGGCGGTAGCGATGCCCCGCTCTTCACAGGCCCGTAGCACTCGGACGGCGATTTCACCTCGATTCGCAACCAGAACTTTTTTGAACATGCGCAATTCCTTACAGTCTTACGTCTATTTCAAGAGGGGCGTGCCCCTGGACGAAACGCGTCGTTATCCTCTCTCTTCTCTTTTCGCTACGGGAGCTATTGCAAGTCCCGATTGAAGGCAAGCATTGTGCTTGCACCAAAACACAGTCCTGCATCGTGCCCCAGGTGCGATTTTGCTTTGTATCCGCACATCGTATCCGAACACTAAATTCCCTGACGATGGACTCGAGCCTTAATCAGAAGGCGGTCACAGATAAAGGGAGCCGGTGGAATCTCGCTACTCGGATGCCAGGCGCCGAACGCGCTGTCGCTCGGCGAGAGGAGCAAACGTCGAAAGCCCCACATTGAGAGATCGACGGTGCGTCCCACGGGCGAACTGAAACTTTCTTCTACAATTGCCTGCACGGGCGCAAAGCCGGCGGCGTAGCGTGTTTCCCAAGTTCCTTCCGGGAGGACGCCGTCGTCATTTGGCGCGCAGGCTACGCGCAGGGTAACGAAACCGCAGTCGACCACAATCACAGCCATCTGGCTGCTGCCGTATTGAATATCGGCCTCGACAATCTGGCCTGCGAAGGCGTAGAGGGCGGGTCCGATCTGGGTGAAGCGGGGAGTCAGTGGTTCCTTCCGGACAGCGTACCAGGGATCCGGCCCAGGTTCGGGCAGCAGGACGCCGCCATCGAGCACGGCTGTCAGGGGCAGACCCTGTTGCAGTCGAGGAAAACCCATAAGCGCGAACTGTTCGGCGGACAGCTCGATTTCGATCTGGGGCAGTTTTTGCATTTTGCCAGTGAACGGCCGAGACTCGATTTGAAGCTCTTCCTGCGTACCATTCTGGCCGGTCATGCGTTCGGTATTTCTTTCCCCATTCGGTCCCGGCAGCGTTGGATTCACAAAGGGATATTTCCGTGTTTCTTGGGGGGGAGCCGATCGCGTTTGTTCTGCAGCATCTCCAATGCATTGATCAAACGGGGCCGAGACTCATGCGGTTCGATGACGTCGTCGATGAAGCCGTTGGCGGCGGCGATGTAGGGGTTGGCGAAACGGCTGCGATAGTCTGCGACCAGATCGTTTCTCTTGGCGACAGGATCTTCAGCAGCGGCGATTTCGCGGCGGAAGATTACATTTACAGCGCCCTCCGGCCCCATGACCGCGATTTCGGCGGATGGCCAGGCCAAAACCAGGTCGGCGCCGATGTGGCGGGGGTTCATGACGCAATAGGCGCCGCCGTAGGCTTTACGCACGATAACGGTCAGCTTGGGAACCGTCGCTTCAGAAAAGGCATAGAGAAGCTTTGCGCCGTGACGAATTATGCCGCCGTGCTCCTGATTGAGACCGGGCATGAAGCCGGGCACATCCTCAAGGACGACCAGGGGGATATTGAAGCAGTCGCAGAAGCGGACAAAGCGGGCCGCTTTCTGGCTGGCGTCGACGTCGAGCACACCGGCCAGGACGGCCGGCTGCTGGGCGACGATGCCGATAGTGCGGCCGCCGAGACGGGCGAAACAGACCATCACATTGCGGGCCCACTGTTCGTGGACTTCGAGGAACTGCCCGTCATCTACAATACGCCGGATGATCTCTTTCATGTCGTAGGGACGGTTGGGGTTGTCCGGCACGATTGCGTCCAGCTCTTCGTCCTGGCGCAGAAGATCGTCGGTGGAAGGCACGAGGGGAGGATCTTCCATGTTGTTGTTGGGCAGATAGCTCATCAACTGCTGCACTATGAAAAGTGCGTCTTCTTCGTTTTCAGCGGTGAAGTGGGCGACGCCGGACTTGCTGCCGTGGATCGAGGCGCCGCCGAGCTCTTCAAAAGTGACCTCTTCATGAGTGACCGTTTTGACGACATCGGGCCCGGTGACGAACATGTGGCTGGTATCTTTCACCATTATGACGAAGTCGGTGATGGCGGGAGAGTAGACTGCTCCGCCGGCGCAGGGCCCCATGATGACGCTGACCTGGGGGACAACGCCGGAAGCCATGACATTGCGGAAAAAGATATCGGCGTAACCGGCCAAGCTGAGGACGCCTTCCTGGATGCGGGCGCCGCCGGAGTCGTTCAGGCCGATGACGGGGGCGCCGTTCTTCATGGACATGTCGAGGATTTTGCAGATTTTGGCGGCGTGGTGACGGCTTACACTGCCTCCAAAGACGGTGAAATCCTGGGAAAAGACATAGACGAGGCGGTCATCGATCGTGCCGAAGCCCGTGACGACGCCGTCACCGGGGATGCGCTGCTTGTCGAGGCCGAAGTCGTGGCTGTCATGGGTGACGAGGGCGTCCAACTCGCGAAAGCTCCCTTTGTCCAGCATGAGCTCAAGCCGCTCGCGTGCAGTGGCCCTTCCCTTGGCGTGCTGAGTCTCGATCCGTTCGAGGCCGCCCCCAAGTTTGGCCATGTCTTTACGGCTGCGCAGATCGATGATACGTGGATCGATTGTCGAGTCAGTCAAGACAAACTCCTCTATCCTGTCATTGTTCGTTATGCAGAAGGTTCCGGCGCCTTGCTCGCTGGCCGTGGCAGGTTTCGAAGTTCGGGCCAGGCGCCATTGTCGGTCACTATAGCGAGATGGTACCAGTCAGGAGCAGGAGGCCGATTAGTACCGGCTGATGGATCACATAGATGACGAGGGAGTGACGACCAAGATACTGCAGAACAGAGAATGGGAAAGTCCCTCCGAAATTGGGCAGCGGCAGTTTGCGCGCGCCGCCTTCATAGAAAACAGTGCCCACGAAGACGCCGATCAGAAAGATGGCAAACCAGTGGGGAAATGGAAAGTAGTCGGAATAATAGTAGCCAGGCGGTTCGATGCCCAGCGGAACGAGCCAGGAGACACCGGCAGGCGCCTGAACTTCCAAGTATTGCAGAAGATAACTGAGTGCATAAAGCACGCCCGCCACCGCCAGCGTCAGCCAGCGCTTGTTCAACAAAGGGATAGAGCAGACTATCGATGTCCCGATCAGATGCAGCACGCCAAAGTCGATTGGCGGCAAAACGGCCACCCGCATAACTAATGAGAGTATGAATCCGATTCCGAGAATGTGCAGCCCCCGGCGGGCGGTTTTCCAGGCCAGGCCATCGGCCGAACCACGTAGAAGCAGGGCCCGATTGTAGCTCAGAACTACCGAGACCCCTGCCAGCGCGATGAATGAGATCGCGGTGAATCGCTGGAAATAGAACCAGAAGCCCTCATGCAGAACGACCGGTACGCCACCGAAGTTGCGCAGGTCGAACATCAGATGAAAGATAACCATGGTGATTATGGCCACGCCGCGCCAGCTGTCAACCTCCCAGAAGCGGGTGACGGCAGGCGTTGCGTCGGCAGGGACTGCTTCGCCGGAGTCGCTCTCCGGTCGATCAATCCCGGTCGACTCTTCATCTCTTTCCGACAGTTCCGGCTGAATTACTGCGGCTCTTTGCATCATTGGTCACCTTCAGGCCACGGTAAGGCTGTAGACGGGTGCAGAACTGCGCACTTGAAACAATTCCCAGTTCCTGTGAGAATCAGAAAGGCAACAACTCCCACCAGCCCTCTCGGCGCCTGGTGAACCGGTCTGCAGGCGGCGGTGCACACTACGCAAATTTCGTGACGCGACAGCGCACTGGATATTATAGCGCATACGACAAACCCGGCGCTCCCCAGACCAACGGCAACGCACGCGTACATTATCGTCAATGGTGGGATAGGCGCAGGAACAGCGTCTGAGCGTGGTCGGCAGGCGGCAGTTCGTGGGCGTAGTACGGATACCCATTACTTGCCGCTCTTGACTGCTACAGTGCGCGATCATTCTACACGATTCGACAGGAGATCACAAGGAAATTGGACAAAGCGGAAACGGCCCGTACCGGGGCCAAGTCGGGAAAGAGTTGTGCCTGCAGCCTGCAGTCCGATCCACCTGGATGGATTGCGCGGGCGCGAGCGACGATGAACGCCTTGGAAGGGCCCAGGTCGCGTCCCCATGTGGGGCACTGGATAGAGTTTCACCATTCGGTGCCAAGTACGATGCCACTCGCCCGCGTGATTCTGGACGAGCGGGGCGACGGCGCCGCGGGCACGGTGGTAATTGCCGACCATCAGACGGCCGGGCGGGGCCGGTTGGCTCGCGGCTGGGAAGACGCGAGCGGGCGGGGTCTGCTGGGCAGCTATATTCTGTGTGGTGAACTGCTGCCGGAACATCCGGCACTGGCGGTGATGCTGGCGGGCCTAGCTTTGGTGCGGGCGATCGGCGAGTGCTGTCCAGAGCTGGAGGACCATGTACGTCTCAAGTGGCCGAACGACGTTATCGCAGTGGAAGCTGAAAGCCCGGTAAAAGTGGCGGGCATTCTGGTGGAAAGCATCTTCCAGGAGCAGGAACTGAGCGGCGTCATTCTGGGTATCGGTGTCAATGTCAATCAGCGTCAGGAGGAGCTGCCGACTGTTCGCGGCGGTGGGTTGCCTCCATCCAGCTTGGCGCTGTTGGGCCACCGCGGCGGTCCGCCCCATCGCGGTTATTCGCCGATCGAGAGAGAAGACCTGCTGGTCGCTCTGTGCCGGGCGCTGGATGATTTGTGCGCGCCGGGTTCGCGTCCTTCTGCGGAGGCGGTGCACGCTCGCTGGCAGCGGGCTCTTTACGGACTGGGCGCGGCCGTCACGGCGCATTCCGCTGACAGGCCGGTCCGGGGGCGGGCGGTTGGGACATCTGCACAGGGGGCGC
>VXRG01000055.1 GCA_009838625.1 Caldilineaceae bacterium SB0664_bin_27 | reverse complement strand
GGGCCAGGGGCCAGGGGTGAGGGGCGAGGAGAGAGTGAAGAGGAGTGAGGAGTGAGAAACTTCGCTCACTTCCGACTGGGTGCTTTTGACAATTCCTGGAGAGCTATTCGATGTCTGCAGAGAATGTTCTTTTTGTTTTGACGGACCAGTGGCCGGCTTCGGCTTTCAGCTTTTGCGGGGCGGATATCGCGACGCCGAACATTGACCGCTTGGCGGCTGCGGGGACGGTCTTCAGCAATGCTTTTACGACCTGCCCGCTGTGTACGCCGGCGCGGGGCACGCTGCTCACAGGCCGCTGGCCGCACGAGACCGGCATCACCGACAACTACGCTGTTGGGTATTCGCAGCAGGTTTCACCGCCGCTGACCGAGCGCACCTGGATCGACGAGGCCGCCCGGTTCGGCTACCATGTCGGCTACTTCGGCAAGTGGCATCTCGGGCCGGTGAACCCGGAGGCGCGCGGGGCCCACTGTTTTGACCCAAACGCTGAACTGCTGCGCCAACCCTACGATCCGAAAACGAGCAACTTCTCCTACCAGTTCGCCAAGGGCAACTACGACCGGCAGACGCGGGGCTTGATCCGGGGCCGTGCGCCGTTCTGGGGCGATACGGCGCAGCCCCTGGAAGAGTGTCCGCCCTTTCCGGTGATGGAAAACGGCGTCCGCTTCCTCGAAGAGTGGGCTGCAGGCGATCGCAGCAAACCCTTCTTTCTGACCGTCTCCTCGGCGGAGCCCCATTTCCCGCATCATCTGCCCGAGCCGTATATTGGCATCGCGCAGGAACTCCGCGACAAGGTCGAGCTACCGGCCAATCTGCGCGATAACTGCGCGGGCAGGCCCTGGTTTCACGCGGTGGCCTGGTGGCCGTGCATGGATACATCACCGCTGGACGAGGAGGAGTGGCGCACGGTCGTGGCCTACTCGCACGCGCATATCATGATGGTGGACGAGGCGATCGGGCGGGTGCTGGATGCGCTGGAGCGGCTGGGGTTGCAGGAGTCGACGACGGTGGTCTTCGTCGCCGACCACGGCGACATGGAGGGCGCGCACAACCGTTTCGACAAAGGGGCCTATTTCTATGAGGAGGTGTGGCGCATTCCGCTGATCGTACGCAGGCCCGGCAGGGGGCAGGCAACGCAGGAGGCCTATGTCTCGCTGATCGACGTGGGCGAGACGCTTTTCGGGCTCATCGACGCCGCGGCGACGGCAGAGCGGCCGCGTGCGGGACGGGACCTGCTGCCGCTCGTGGGCACGGACACGCGGCCGGCGGACTGGCCGCAGAGGGCGTACGGCGTCTACAACCTGTACAACGGCATGAACTTTGCGGTGCGCGCGATACGGGACGAGCGTTACAAGTACGTGTGGAATCCGCAGGCGATCGACGAGCTTTACGACCTGGAGACGGACCCGCACGAGATGGAGAACCTGACAGCAGAGCCGGGCCTGGCAGCTATTCAGTCCGGGCTCCGTCAGCAACTGATGGACTGGCTGGCGGAGATTGGCGATGATCTGCCCAGCCGGGCTGACGTCCTGCCGCAGGCGGGCACGATCATGGCAACGGGTAAAGCAGGGCCGTAAGGGCAGTTTCTAGTTTTTAGTTTTGGTGGCCCCTTGCTGTCGGGTGAACTCCAGTTGCTGAAGACACCGATCCAAAAGTCAAAATCAAGAGGGAACAGGCCACCCATGAATCGCACGATTTCACTTGACGGAAGCTGGCAGGTCATCTTCGATGAGGACAACAAAGGCCGCACGCTGAACTGGCAGGAGCGCGAACAGTTCCACAGCTACCACGCCATCGAGGAGGTTGCGGTCCCTGCCTGCCTGGAGGAGTTCAGACAGGACTACGAGGGCGTCGCGTGGTACGGCAAAAGCTTCCATCTGCCGGCGGAATGGGAGGGCAAGACGGTCCGCGTGCGGTTCGAGGCGGTCAACTACCGGGCAGAGGTGTGGGTCAACGGTGAGGCCGCGGGCGCGCATGAGGGCGGCTACACCGGCTTCGAGTTGGAGGTCGGCGATCTTCTGTATGCGGGTGCGGAAAGCTCGCGCTCATATGGCGAAGCGGTAGCGCGTGAACACTTCATCGCCGTGCGTGTGATCACACCGCTGATCACGCGCGACGTCGTGATCGATGGCCTGGGGCGGGACGATATGCCCCACTGGCGCGGTGCCATCGCCGGTGGAATCTGGCAGCCGGTTTCGCTGATCGCCACGGACGCCGTCTACATTGAGAGCGCATTTGTGACAGGCGACATCGATTCAGGTGACGTCCGGGTGGAGATGGGGCTGCGCAATACCAGCCTCAAGAGCCAGAAGGCGGAAGTGAGTTGCAAGATCGCGTCCTGGGCAGAGGGCAGCCCCTCGGCTTCGGTCAGTGCAGAACACGACCTGCGCCCGGGCAATAGCGAGGTGTCGCTGGAGCTGAACGTGGCCGGCCACAGGCTGTGGCAGCTCGATGATCCCTTCCTCTACCTGGCAACGACCAGCGTGCAGCTGGCGGATGGGCTTTCGGACCGGGTGGAAACGCGGTTCGGCTTTCGCGAGTTTACGGCTGAGGGCAAGAGCTTCTATCTCAACGGTAAGAAGATCGTCCTGAAGACGACCTTCAACGAGGCCTTCTACCCCCATTCGCTGGCCTATCCGCGGGACGTGGAGCTGCTCAGGCAGGAGTTCAAGCTGATCAAAGAGGGCAACATCAACATGGTGCGTCCCTGGCGCAAGCCGCAGCCGCCGGTCGTCTACGATATGGCCGACGAGATGGGCGTTCTGTACGTGGGCGCGCTGCCGGTCGAGTGCATGGACAACTGGCCGCAGATCACGCCCTACACGCGGCAGCGAATCGAGAACGAAGTGTCGGAAATGGTGCTGCGCGACCGCAACCACCCCTCGATCGTCATCTGGGAGATGTTCAACGAGATCCTGCGGCACGGGCTGAAACGGCTGCGTCACACGACTTCACTGAAAGCGCGCGAGCTGGACCCCACCCGGCTGATCATCGACGAGGCCGGCGGCTTTGCCGGTCTGTGCAGCGTCTATCTGCCCGGTTCCTACGAGCCGACATTGATCAACGACGTCCACGACTACCCGGGCACGCCCTTCGCGCAGGAGAACTACGACAATCTGATGCTGCTGGGCAAGACGGAAGCGGAGCTGGCGGCGATGGGACGCACGAGTTTGGGCCGGCACACGCGCAGCCATATCGAGCCCGGCCTGCTGACCAACATCTCCGAACTGGGCTACGGCAGCATCCCCGACCTGGAAGCCAACATGGCCCAGTACCGCCGCGAGGGCAACCCCATCACGCCGGACTACCGCATCCACGAACGCCTGCACGACTCCTACCTGGCGGTCTATGAGCGGACGGGGCTGGAGGAGGTCTTTCCGACCTTCCACGACTTCATGCTCGCCTGCCAGGAGGTCCACTACACCGGCAACAAGCTGATGGCCGAGGCCTGCCGCATCAATGGCGACATCGCCGGAATTGGCATCCATTCTCTCAACGACGGCGACTGGATCGTGGGCGCCGGTCTGATCGACAATTTCCGCAACCCCAAGCGCGCCTATTATGCGATCCAGGAGACCTTTGCCGACCGCTATATCGCAGTTCGCCCCAGCCGGCAGAATGTCTACGCTGGGCAAGAGGTGCAGATCCTGCTGACCTCGGTCAATGACGAGGAGGCTGTGACGGGGACGCTCTCGCTTCAGGTCACGGCCGGCGACGGGCAGCGCCTGCTGGACCATACAGAGGAGACGAACCTGCCGGCGGGCATTCTCGATCTGGGCGAGTACGGCGTCGCCACCGACGGAATGGCGGGGCGCTGCCTGGTCGAGGTCGCGTTCGCTGCCGGCGCAGAGACGGTTGCACGTAACTGCTCCAGCTTCTACGTGCTGGAGCAGGCGGGATCGGCGCTTCCCGGGCAGGACGTCGCTCTGATCGATCTCGACGGCGCGCTGGGCGCGTATCTGGCCGGCTCTGACCTGCGGTCCACGCCGTTTTCGGGGGACACGCCCCGCAGTCAACGGACGCTGGTGAACTTGAATGGTTGGGGCGGCGAGGAGCAGCCGTTCTTCGCCGAACTGGCGCAATGGGTCAGCGGCGGCGGGACGGCCGTCTTCCTAGGCATGCCGCCGGAGGATGCTTTGGGAACCAAATTTCGCATGGAGAAATTCCTTTCAAAGGACATTCTGCTGCCGTTCGCTGTATCCTACTACAGCGGTAAGGGCCTGTGGACGCCCTGCAGCCATGTTGTGCGCGAGCATCCGGTCTACGACGGGCTGCCGTCGGCCTGCCTGATGGGCCAGGAGTACCGCGACGTGGTTTCGCGCTGGTCGATCGTGACGCCGGAGACGGACTGGATCAGCGGCAACGTCACCTATGACTGGTACGCCGGCCTGAAGCACAAGCAGAACTACATCGGCGTGACCGCGGCCTTCCACGGCGCCGACCTGACGCAGATCGCGCACGGTGAAGGCAGCTACATCCTGTGTACGCACCGGCTCGTTGAGAACCTTGGTAAAGATCCGGTGGCGGAGCGGTTGTTCAGCAACCTGGTGGGCTGGGTTTTGGAGTAGCAGGCAGTTTCCGATTTTTTGCAGCTTCAGGAGACAGTATGAGCAGAACAACGCATGATGAGATTCCGTTCGACCTGTTCGCGAGTTTCGAACGTATTGCGGAGGGCAACCCGGTCTTTTTCTGCGAGCCGCCCGAGTGGGCTGCGGCCGCGCATGCGATCGTCGTGGGAGACACGGTCCACTACCTGTGGGGCAGACGCAGAAAGGACAACTACTGGGTGCTGATGCACAGCACCGCGCCGGCGAGCGACCCTGCGGCCGTTACCCACGACCCGAGAAACCCTGTCCTGCTGCCCTCGGAGGCCGGGTTCGACGATTTCACCATCGAGTACCCATTCCCCTTCCTGAATCCGGCTGACGACAGGTTCTATGTCTACTATCTCGGCCGGCGGCTAAAGCCTCCCAAGCAGACGGGGCTATTGGTAGGCGACGGGGACTTCGGCCAGTGGACGCGCGTGCGCCCGACGCCTGTGATTGCCGCGGACACGCCTTACGAGAGCGCGGGCTCGTCGCACCCTTCCATGACAGTTGACGGCGACACGATCCACATTATCTACACGGGCGAGTCGGAAGGCCCGCCCGTCATCTGCCACGCGACCGCGCCGACCAGCGACCCCGCGGCCGTCACCAAAGACGCGGCCAACCCCATATTCAGTGGCAGCGGGCTGGCGTGGGACAGCGGCGGCGTGCGCGAGGCGGAGATCTTCAAAGGGCCGCGCTATTTCCACATCCTGTACGGCGGGCGGGCGGACGACAGTGAGGTATGGCAGATCGGCCATGTGCGCACGCGGGACTTCCGCAGCTTTGAGGCGAACCCGCACAACCCGATCTTCAGGCCCGCCGCGGACCGCGGGGCATGGGATTGCGACGGTATTCTCACGCCCCAGGTCTTCGAGGCCGGGGACGCCTACTACATGCTCTATGCGGGGCGGAAGGGAAGAGAGTGGCAGAGCGGCCTTGCCAGGGCGGTATAAGCCGCTCACGTAAGGAAGCGGAGCTAAGAACTGGCCGAGATGGTGCCGGTCCAACGAGCAGATTGGCGCTCTCTTCAAAGACATCTCCGAAAAGGTCTGCGCCGGCGCGGGCGAGAGTCCGCGCTGAAGATGTACGGTGAAGGGGCCTGAAAAGTAAAGACGCGAGGCGTTCTGCTGGGAGACGCCGGCGACGAAGAATGCAAGACGCCCTAGGGCAAGAGCATCACCATAGCCGGGCCGAAAATCGAGATTAATAGCGGTATCACGCACCCGAACTGTACACTGGCTTTCGGGGGCGTCTCTGAAGAATGAAACGGGGGGCGCCCCGTTGAGCCTCCCTTCCTTGCCAAGCCTCGCCTTGCTACGCCTCACCACGCCCAGCCATGCCATGCCTTGAAGTCCATGCCGGGCCTCGCCGCGCCAGGGGCTTATGCGCGTATCTCCTCAATGCTCTCTACCTGGAACCGCCCGAATGTGCCTGACTTCTCCGGTCGCCAGTCTCCCAGACCGACCTGCCGGCCGGCGATCTCCAGCCATTCGAGCAGTTGCGACCGGTCGACCAGCTCCTCGTCTACGTCTACGTCGGCCGTGCAGGACCAGGGCGTGTCAAATTTGGCCCGGGTCCGCGCGATGCGATTGCGCTGAACTACCACCGGCACGGTGAACTGTGCCTTGTTCCCGAGTTCTTCGAGCGTAATGCCATACCGGTCGCGGTCGTATTCGAAAGCGGTATCCAGAACGACCAGTCCGCCCCGCACCTGGGGGCCTTGTTTGCGCTTGCGCGCTCCGGTCTCGATTGCAGCTCTGATCGCCGTCGCCGGAATTGTTGGTGCTCCGCTCGCGTTGAGCCAAAGAGAGCGTTGGCATTCGAGTTCACGTAGTCGATCTTCGTCGGATTCGGTTCGGTTTCCGCCGCGCTTGGCCGCAATCATTGCTATTTCACGGCTGACAGGACTTCGGGTGTCGAGTCCGGCGGCCCCGTTGTGGTGGATGATTGGGCTGAGTCCGACGATTCGGAACCGAAATTGCATGATGTTATCCTCCTTTTTATTGTGGTGTAAGTCTCGAAACGGTTGGCTGCCTTGCCGAGATTACGCCGGATTGTCGTTGCGACCTCGTGGCATAGAGCGCAAAGTGCGACGAGGTCGTCTGCCGTGAGGTCGCTGTCTGGCGGATAGTCAATTGCCCAGTGATGCGCCTCGGTTGCCTTTGCGTATCCGCACAGTTGACAGACCCCGTCAGACCGGTGAAACGCTTCCCCTCTCGCAATTCGATTCAATCGGCCTCCCTTCTGTAAATGGTCGAATAGTTCCTTGCCGTGCCGCGCCTTGCCGAAACGTGCCAAGCCGGGTCAAGCCATGCCTCGCCATGCTCCGCCTTGCCGTGCCATGCCGTGTTTCAATGCCCTCGCGTTGCCAACCCCCCCCGGCCAACCCTGCTCATTCGTGAAGCGTCGACAGCTTTTCAGCAAAGGGTTTGAGCATGGTAAGTACCCCGGACCGATTTGAGAAAAGAGTTCGATTGTATCAAAAAGCATGACGATTGGCAATCCGGCCCGAATCGTGGGTGCATCCCAGATTTTTTGAGAGACAGAAGGGGGGTAGACTTGTAGTAGGA
>VXRG01000182.1 GCA_009838625.1 Caldilineaceae bacterium SB0664_bin_27 | reverse complement strand
CCATCCGTGAAGGCGGCCGCACCGTCGCTGCCGGCGCCATCACCGAGATCATTCAATAGCGTATAGAAGTATGTGGCGAGTGCAACGGCTCGCCACACTTTTTGTTCGTGGTCCACGACAAGTGAGAAGAGTACATGGCCAAGCAAAAGATCCGTATCAAGCTCAAGGCATACGATCACCGCGTCCTGGATGCGTCGGCACAGCAGATCGTCACTGCTGCTGAGCAGACGGGCGCCCAGGTGGTTGGGCCTGTGCCTCTGCCTACGAGGATCGAGAAGTTCACGGTGATGCGATCGCCGTTCATCGACAAGGACAGCCGTGAGCAGTTCGAGATTCGGACTCACAAGCGTTTGATCGATGTGGTGGATCCAGGCAACAAGACGATTGAGAACCTCACCCGTCTGAATTTGCCCGCCGGTGTCGATATCGAGATTAAGCTATAGGGCCCAGTTGCGGCCGCGGGCGGAGAGGATCGTGCAGGTTGGATCCGCGCCGGGCGGTCAGGCACGGGCCTGGTTGGGCAAAGTGACAGCCGGTCAGAATGTCGTTGATGCGGACTGTCAGTCCTGGAGGAGCAAGTGAAGGGGATATTGGGCCGCAAGGTAGGGATGACACAGCTGTTTGATGACAGCGGCGCGGTGGCGCCGGTTACGGTCATCGAGGCTGGTCCCTGTTATGTCACACAGGTGAAAGCTGAAGATTCGGACGGTTACAACGCAATCCAATTGGGCTTCGAAGAGGTGGTGGAGCGTAAGTTGACCAAGGGGCAGCTCGGTCATCTGAGGAAGGCCAACGTGCCGAAGCTGCGATTTGTGCGCGAGCTGCGATTGCCAAGCGAGGCGGGACATGCGCTGGGCGACGTGATCAAGGCGGACGTATTTGCCGAGGGCGAGCTTGTGGATGTAACCGGCACCTCGAAGGGGAAGGGCTTTGCCGGCGGAGTCAAGCGGCACGGATTCCGAGGCGGGCCGAAGACCCATGGGCAGTCGGACCGACACCGGGCGCCAGGCGCACGCGGCGCGGGCACGACACCGGGCCACACCTTTCCGGGCACGAAGGGCGCGGGACAGATGGGTAACAAACGCGTTACCGTGCAGAATCTGAAGGTTGCTCTGGTTGATGCGGAGCGCAATCTCATTGCCGTACAGGGCGCGATACCCGGCCCAAACAAAGGGTTGGTGATCGTTCGTACGGCGGCAAAGGCGTAAGACGGGGGCCGCCGGTTCAGAGGTTGACGAACAGGCAGCTACCGGTACGGAGGCGAAACGGTGGAAGTAACAATTCGAAATATGGCCGGTGAAGAGACCGGTCAGATACAGTTGGAGGATACGGTATTTGCCGCACCGATCAATCGGGGGCTGATGCACCAGGCTTTGGTGAGGCAGCTGGCGAACGCGCGTATGGGTACGCACAAGACGAAGTCGCGCAGCGAGGTTCGCGGGGGCGGCCGCAAACCGTGGCGTCAGAAGGGCACGGGGCGGGCGCGGCATGGCTCGATCCGGTCTCCAATTTGGGTAGGCGGCGGGACGGCATTCGGCCCCACACCGCGCAAGTATACGAAGAAGATGCCCAAGAAGATGCGCAGGGCCGCGTTGCGGAGCGCGCTGAGCGTCAAGGCCGGTGCGGACCAGATTGTGGTGCTGGATGCGTTGGCGATGGATGCACCGAAGACCAAGGTCTTCGTACAGGCGCTGGCTGATCTGGGGCTGGACAGCGGCAGCGTACTCGTCGTTTTGCCGGAGCGGGACGTGGCTGTCGAGAAGTCGATCAGCAACCTGCCACAGGCGAAATCGCTTCTCAGCAGTAATCTGAACATACAGGACCTGTTGAGCTATGACAGGCTTCTATTGCCGCAGGCTTCGGTCGAAAACATTCACGACTGGCTAGCTTGACGGCTGTCATTTCCTGCGAGACGGGTTGTTGGCGGCGGTTGGGAAGACGTAGCCGGCGTCTGATACGGAGAGAACCAGATGCACGTTTATGAAGTGATAAAGCGCCCAGTCATTACAGAAAAGTCATACGATGCGGCCGATTTCAACAATCAGTACACCTTTGAGGTCGACACGCGAGCCAACAAGCACCAGATTCGTGATGCAGTGGAGACCGCATTCCGAGTAAGTGTGTTGGACGTGCGGGTCATGATGATGCCGGCAAAGACGGGGATGCGCGGGCGGCGCAAAGTTGTGCGGAAGTCGCCGTGGAAGAAGGCGGTAGTTACGTTGGGTGAAGGTGACAGCATCCAGTTCTTTGAAGGTGTGTAACGGTCGTTAACAGGAGGAAGAAGCGGGAGCAGTTCATTCCCATCTTTTTCTGCTCGAACGGAGATAGCTTTTTATGCCTGTAAAGATATACCGTCCCACATCTCCGGGACGGCGGGACATGAGTGTCTCGACATTTGAAACGATAACGCGCACCAAGCCCGAGCGTTCGCTGACGGTTGCTCTGAACAGGAAGGGCGGTCGCAACAGCCAAGGGCGGATCACTGTCCGTCACCGCGGCGGGGGGCACAAGCGACGCTACCGCATCATTGATTTCAGGCGGGAAAGATGGGGAGCGCCTGCGCGGGTCACGTCGATTGAGTACGACCCGAACCGCAGTGCACGCATCGCGCTGCTCAGTTATGAGGATGGAGAGAAGCGGTATATTGTGGCGCCTTTGGGCGTACAGGTTGGCGACGTATTGGAGTCGGGCCCTAGCGCCGACATTCGGCCCGGAAATGCGCTGCCGATCCGCAACATCCCGCCGGGCACGCAGATACATAACATTGAGTTGTATCCGGGGCGGGGCGCCCAGCTGGTGCGCAGCGCAGGCGTTTCGGCGCAATTGGTGGCCAAAGAGGGGCCGCGTGCGCAGGTGCGACTGCCGAGCGGCGAGGTTCGCTACATTGAGATGGACTGTCTGGCAACGGTAGGCCAGGTGTCGAACCCAGATCACAGCAATATTTCGTTGGGCAAGGCCGGCCGGCGCCGCTGGATGGGAATACGACCGTCAGTGCGCGGCGTAGCGATGGATCCTGCGTCCCATCCTCATGGCGGCGGCGAGGGGCGTTCGCCGATTGGCATGCCCGGGCCGAAGACGCCTTGGGGGCAGCCAGCCTTGGGCAAGCGAACGCGTCGCAACAAGAGAACGGGAAAGTATATTGTCCGGCGCGGCGGTAAGCGTCGATAGCAGTGCAGATGTGGAGGAGATCCGATGGGACGTAGTCTGAAGAAGGGACCGTTTGTCGAGCCGCGGCTACTCAAGAAGATCGAAGACATGAACCGGGCCGGTGAGCGGAAGGTGCTCAAGACCTGGTCCCGGGCTTCGACGATATTTCCGCAGTTTGTCGGACATACGCTGGCGATTCACGACGGCCGCCGCCATGTACCGATCTATATAACGGAGAACATGGTGGGGCACAAGCTGGGCGAGTTTGCGCCGACCCGTTTTTTTCGGGGTCATGTAAGGTCGGAGAGAAGCACGCGCAGGGTTTAGAATCGCGGATTCAGGTCGAGAGTTGTTATCTTCCTCCATCCTGGAGATTGGGGAGCAAGTACGATGGAAGTTCGAGCAGTTACCAAATACACAGGGATCAGCCCGCAGAAGGCGCGCCTGGTACTGGACGAAATGCGGGGTAGGCAAGCGGAAGAGGCTTTGACACTGTTGCAGTTCATGCCTCAGCAGGCGGCCAAGGTGGTGGCAAAGACGCTGAAGAGCGCGATCGCAAACGGGGTCGAGAATTTCGGATTGGAGGCTGATGAGCTTTACATCAGCCAGATCTATGCCGATCAGGCGCCGAACCGGCGTTGGCGGCGTTTTGGCGCGCGCGGTCGTTTCAAGCCATGGATTCGGCGTTCCTCCCACATCACGGTTGTGCTGGAAGAGCGTTTGGACGCGGAGTAGTGGACGAACAGCGGCGCCTGACGGTCCGTTCAGACAGCAGGCACTGCACAAGGAGGCCCAATGGGACGCAAAGTACATCCGACCGGTTTTCGCCTGGGCATTATAAAGGAACATAAGAGCCGATGGTTCGCCACGGGGTATGAATACGTGAGTCAGCTGGCCGAAGATCGGGAGATCCGGGCCATGATTCATCGAGATGCTCCGCGTGCAGGCATCAGCTTCATCGAGATCGAACGTCAGCCCAACCAGGTACACGTAATCATCAACACGGCCAAGCCCGGGATCATCATTGGACGCAAGGGCGCGAATGTAAATGTGTTGCGGGTAAACCTGCAGGAACTGACAAACAAGAAGGTCAAGATCGACGTACGCGAGATCGATAAGCCGGAAACGGACGCCCAACTGGTTTCTGAGAACGTGGCAGAGCAGCTGGAGCGCCGCATCAGCTGGAAGCGGGCGATGAAGCAGGCCGCGGGACGGGCGATGCGGACCGGAGCCGAAGGCGTCATGATTCAGGTGGCGGGACGTTTGGGCGGCAGCGAGATGGGGCGGGTCGACACGATTCGCGACGGGCAGGTGCCGCGCCATACGCTGCGGGCCGAGATAGACTACGGAACCGCGGAGGCGAACACGACCTACGGCGTGATTGGCGTAAAGGCATGGGTCTATCACGGGGAAGTGCTGCCGGGTGAGGAGTACCATGCCCGCTATGCGGAGATGGCACTGACCGAGTAGCGGCCTCTGCGAAGTATGGGCGGGGCCGGACCATAGGAAGCGGGATGGAGATTCGTAAATGTTGATGCCTAAGCGGGTAAAATATCGCAAGATGCACCGCGGCCGGATGCGGGGAATGGCGACACGGGGCAACAAGATCGATTTTGGCACGTTCGGACTACAGGCCACTGAGCCCTCCTGGGTAACTAGCCGGCAGATAGAAGCGGCCCGCCGAGCGATTGTTCGATATGTGCGGCGCGGCGGCAAGTTGTGGATTCGCATTTTTCCGGATAAGCCGGTGACGGAGCGGGCGGCCGAGACCCGGATGGGTTCGGGCAAGGGCAATGTCGAACACTGGGTGGCGGTGGTAAAGCCGGGCAGGATGGTTTTTGAGATAGCCGGCGTGGATGAGACGCAGGCGCGCGAGGCATTCCGGTTGGCCGCACATAAGCTGCCGATGGGAACACAGTTCGTCGCCCGGCAGGATATCTGACGTGAAGGCGAGGAGGAAAGCAAGATGAGAGCACATGAACTACGCCCGCTCACGGAGAGTGAACTATACACGCGGTTGGACGAGGGGTATCAGGAACTGTTTAATCTGCGTTTTCAGAAGGCAACGGGACAGTTGACAAATACGGCACGCAAGGGTCAGGTCCGCCGTGAGATTGCGCGAATCAAGACGATATTGCGTGAGCGGGAGTTGATGGCCGAAGAGGACGAGGAGTAAAGGGAAATGCGCGAGCGAAGACGCGAGCTGGTTGGCGTGGTGACCAGCGACAAGATGGACAAGACAGTGGTCGTGGAAGTGGAGCGGGCCGCGCGCCATGCCCTGTACGGCAAGGTCGTCAAGTCACATAAGAAATACAAAGCGCACGATCCGGATAATGCCTGCCAGGTCGGAGACACGGTCCAGATTCGTGAATGCCGGCCGATCAGTAAACACAAGAAATTTTATGTCTCGAAGATTCTGGACCATGCGGCTGTTGTCTAAGTCGAGGCGCGCCGGTAAGAGAAGAGGTGTGGAGCTATGATTCAACAAGAGAGCCGCCTACGGGTTGCCGACAACACGGGCGCGAAAGAGTTACTGACGATTCGAGTCCGAGGGGGTAGTACCCGGCGTTATGGAGGGATTGGCGACGTGATCGTGGCGACGGTCAAATCCTCCAGTCCGACGGCGTCGGTTAGAAAGGGTGAGATCGTGCGGGCGGTTATTGTGCGTACGCGACGTCCGGTGCGACGGAAGGATGGCAGCTATATTCGATTCGACGAGAATGCTGCTGTACTGATTGATGACAACAGGAATCCACGCGGCACTCGTATTTTTGGGCCGGTAGCACGTGAGTTGCGTGACCACGGGTATATGAAGATCGTATCCCTGGCTCCGGAGGTACTCTGAGGAGCGCTGGTGGTCTGACCTGTGGTTGGGCGTGCAGGCTGAGGGTGTCGTTCAGGATTTGAGGAGAAGAGGGGATGGGCGTAAAGATCAGGAAGGGTGACGTCGTCGAAGTGATCGCCGGCAATGACAAGGGGCACCGCGGTGAAGTCCAGAGCGTAATACGCAAGAAGGACAAGAAGGGACGGCAAGATCCCAATCGTGTATACGTTGTTGTGGCGGGGGCGAACTTCGTTACGAAGCATCAGCGCCGCAGCCCGACGGTGCGTACACAGACTGGACGGATCGAGCTGGAGGCGCCGTTACACATCAGCAATGTGGCGCTGGTGGGGACGGACAACGAAGTAACTCGCGCCGGTTACCGGCTTGAAGGCGAGGACAAGATCCGGATCGACAGGCGCACCGGTGAGCCGCTGCCAGTTGCAGGAGAGGGTTAGTTCAAAGGTCCTTAAGACGGCCAGATGCCGCCGTGGGCGGCAGTTGCGGGCGAGGAGTGAGAAACGATGAGTGAAGCGAATGGAGCACGGGCGCAGAAGCCCCGGTTGAAGGAACGATTTGACGGCGAAATTGCGTCGGCGCTGATGACGGAATTCGGTTATACGAATATCATGCAGGTGCCGCGGGTTGATAAGATCAGCGTCAACATTGGCATGGGAGAGGCGATCACAGATGGCAAGACGATTGAGCGCGCCAGCCAAGATCTGACGATTATTACGGGTCAGAAGCCGATTGTGACGCGGGCGCGCAAGTCGATTGCTACGTTCAAGTTGCGGGAAGGGATGCCGATTGGCGTGAAGGTGACGCTACGGGGCCGGCGCATGTGGGATTTTCTGGACCGCCTGATCAGTATTGCGTTACCGGCGCAGCGCGATTTTCGCGGCATTTCGCCGGACTCTTTCGACGGACGAGGCAACTACAGCCTGGGCCTGCGCGAGCAGCTTGTCTTTCCGGAGATCGACTACGATGAGATCGACAAGGTGCGAGGGATGGAAGTGACGATCGTGACCACAGCGGGGACAGATGAAGAGGGGCGGCGGCTGCTGGCAATGATGGATATGCCGTTCCAACGACGATAGAGACAGTAACCATAGAGAGACGGTGGCTACGAAGATGAAGGAGAGGGCGGTCTGTGGCTAAGAAAAGTATCGTTTTGCGGGAGTCCAAGCGGAAGTATGAAGTGCGGGTGCGCAACCGTTGCACGAAGTGCGGCCGCCCGAGGGCGTTCATGCGCCGTTTTGGCCTTTGCCGCATCTGTTTTCGTCGAGAAGCCCTAGAGGGCCACTTGCCTGGCGTAGTCAAGTCCAGCTGGTAGAAGGACCAAAAATCGGCGTTTCTGCCGCCGCCATTGCCGGCGCCGGGTGCGCTGCAAGAGTGAAGAGGAAGCACTGGTTATGATGACCGATCCAATCGCGGACTTTCTCACGCGAGTCCGCAATTCGTCAAACTCGAGACATCGCCGTGCGGTGATGCCCAGTTCTAAATTAAAGGTCGCGATTGCCAAGATTCTGGCGGAGGAAGGCTTTATCAGCGGCTATTCGGTCACGGGCGACAAGGCCCGACCGAATCTGATCGTTGGGATGAAGTATTCCGACAAGGGGCAACCGGTCATTTCGGGGATAGAGCGGGTGAGCCGGCCCGGGCGGCGGACATACCTGGGCTATCGAACCATACCGCTCGTACGGAGCGGGCTGGGGATCAACATAGTTTCGACGCCCAAAGGTGTCATGAGTGGAAGGCAGGCCCGGCGCGAACGGGTTGGCGGCGAGGTACTGTGCAACGTTTGGTAATGTTGGGAGGATAATATGTCACGAGTCGGGAAGATGCCGATTTCTGTGCCTGCCGGTGTGACGGTAGATATTGTGACAGGCAATGTGGTAACGGTTAAGGGCCCGAAAGGGGAACTGAGCCAGAAATTCAACCGGGACATGAGGATTTCGAGAGAGAACGGCGAGATCGTGGTGACCCGACCCACAGACCAGCGCCAGCATCGAGCGTTGCACGGGCTGACGAGGTCGTTGCTCAACAATATGGTGCTGGGCGTGACGGACGGTTTCAAGAGGACCCTGGAAATCCACGGTGTTGGCTACCGAGCCCAACAAGAGGGCAAGAACCTGCTATTGCAGGTCGGGAAGAGTCATGCTGTGGAATATGCGCCTCCAAGCCCGGAAGTCGAGTTTGAAGTGTCTCGAGATGGGCGGACGGTGACGATTTCAGGTATCGACAAGCAACAGATAGGCGAGCTGGCTGCGAAGATTCGCAAGGAGCGCCCGCCGGAGCCATATAAGGGCAAGGGCATCCGGTATCAGGGCGAATACGTGCGGTCCAAGGCAGGCAAGGCCGGGGCTGCAGCGGTTTAGCCGGGCAGGGACGGAGAATTATGGCGAAAGTCACACGGACAGATGCGCGAAGGCGCCGGCACAAGCGTGTGCGGCGCAAGGTTTCAGGGACGGCGGCGCGGCCGCGGTTGAATGTATTTCGCAGCCTGAAGAACGTCAATGTACAGGTAATCGACGACCAGGCCGGCCATACCCTCGTTTCCGCTTCGACAATGGAGGCCGACTTGCAGGAGGTTTTGGCCGACAAGTTGAAGGTGGAGCAGGCAAAAGAGATCGGCAAGATTGTTGCGGAACGCGCCAAGGAGGCCGGAATTGAGCAGGTGGTCTTCGATCGGGGCGGGTACCGCTATCACGGCCGCGTGAAGGCGGTGGCCGATGGCAGTCGAGAGGGTGGTCTCGTCTTCTAAACAGAGCAAGGAGAGTAGGAAATGGCACGTCGAGACCGTCGACGGGACCGCGAGCAGGAAGAAGAGAAGGATGAACTAGATGAGAAGGTCGTTCACATCGCGCGCACGGCGAAGGTGGTGAAGGGTGGACGCAGGTTTGCATTTCGCGCGGTGGTGGTCGTGGGAGACAACAACGGACGAGTCGGCGTTGGTGTAGGCAAGGCGCGCGAGGTCCCGGATGCTATCCGCAAGGCGAGTGAAACGGCCCGCAAGACGATGGTCGAGGTAAATCTGCTGGGCACGACGATTCCGCACGTGAGCCAGGCCCGATTTGGAGCCGGCGAAGTGCTGTTGAGGCCGGCGAGCCCGGGGACCGGCGTCATTGCCGGTGGGGGCGTCCGCGCGGTGGTTGAGGCCGCGGGCGTTAAGGACATATTGTCCAAGTCGCTGGGGAGCGACAATATTTTGAATGTAGTTCAGGCCACCTTTGCGTCGCTCAGACAGTTGCAGGATTACAGAGTCGAGGCGCAAAGGCGGGGTGTCGATCCCGAGCAGCTGCGTCCTTTCTGGTATGAGGAAGATTAGACCTATGGAAAAGACGATCACCGTGAAACTGGTCAAGAGTCCGATCGGTTACCACAAACGGCAAAAGGCAACTGTTGAGGCCCTGGGACTACGAAGGATGAATCAGACCGTCGAGAAGGCTGACAGTCCTACAGTACGGGGGATGATCGCCAAAGTCTCTCACCTTGTTGAGGTGGTGGAGGAGGCGGAGGCGTAAGTAAGCAGGACCTGCGGACCGGAGCTATACCAGGTTGTTACGGCCTTTCCATCTGGCTGGAGTAAACGGAATATGAAACTGCACGATTTGCGTCCCGACGGGGGCGCCACGAGAAACCGAAAGCGCATTGGCCGCGGCACAGGATCGGGACGAGGCAAGACGGCCGGACGGGGTACAAAGGGCCAGAATGCCCGTGCCGCCAACGGGGGCCTGCGAGGCTTTGAAGGCGGTCAGTTGAGTTTTCTGCGCCGATTGCCCAGGATGCGCGGATTCAACAATCGCTTCAAAGTTACCTATACGCCGGTTAACCTTGACAGAATGGGCGAACGTTTTGAAGCGGATGCGCAGGTGACACCAGCGGCGCTCTTCGACACCGGGCTACTTGGCAACAGCAAGCAGCCCGTGGTGGTTCTGGCGCGGGGCGAGATTGATAAGCCTCTCCATTTGCAGGTACATCGCATCAGCAAGAGCGCAAGGGAGAAAATAGAGGCCGCGGGCGGCACGGTCGACATTCTGCCCTTCGAAGTCAACAGGAATCTGCCGCGGTCTTAACTGTAGAGAGGTCGGGTTTGCGGCCAGACAGCTGGTCGGAACCGGGCGAAGCTCTACCGGAGAATCTCTATGCTCGACGCCGTACGCAATGCCTTTCGTTTGCCGGACTTGCGTCAGAAGCTACTATATACGTTCTTGATTCTGGTCGCATACCGGCTCGCCGCGCATATCCCTCTTCCCGGCGTCAATCGAGAGGTGCTGGACCAGATATTTCGTTCGACGGACCAGAACATCCTTCTGAGTTTGTTGAACTTTTTCAGCGGCGGCGCGCTGGCCCAGTTCAGCGTTATGGCGATGGGTGTATATCCCTACATCACCGCCACGATTATCATGCAGCTGCTGACCCCGATCGTGCCCCAGCTGGAGGAGTTGAGCCGGGAGGGTGAACAGGGGCGACAGCAGCTGAACCGCTACACACATTACATGACGGTGCCGCTGGCGCTTTTGCAGGCTTTCGGTCAGGCTACGCTGCTCAGCCGTCCTCTGGGCGGCGCGGCGACTGGCGCGGTGCTTGAGAACTGGGGCTTCACGGGCGACGCGCTGCTTCCCTCTCTGACGATTCTGATCAGCTTGACGGCGGGCACAATGCTGGCCATGTGGATGGGAGAGCTGCTGACCGAACAGGGCATCGGCAACGGCGTTTCGTTGATCATTTTTGCCGGCATCGTCGCGGCGGCGCCAAGCCAGGTGCGCCTGTTGACGCAGCAGGGCATTACCCAGCTGCTGATATTCAGCGTCATTACGGTTCTGACGGTGGCCCTAATTGTTTGGGTACAGGAGGGCCAGCGGCGCATTCCGGTGCAATACGGCAAACGGGTGCGCACGATGCGCGGCAACCGGCTGATGATGGTCGGCGGGCAGAGTACATACGTGCCGATGCGGGTGAATACGGCGGGGATGATTCCGCTGATTTTCGCCCAGAGCCTACTGATTCTGCCGAACACAATGGCATCGTATTTCATACTTCGAGATGACTGGATCGGCTCGATAGCGAATTTCTTTTTCACCTCGTTCAGTCCGCAGAACTTTCTGTACTGGCTGTTCTATTTCATGCTGACGGTCGCGTTCACATACTTTTACACCGACATCATGTTCCGGCAACAGAATCTCCCTGACACGTTGCAGAAGCAGGGAGGATTCATCCCAGGCATCCGGCCCGGTCCCCGGACTGAACAGTATCTGAACGGCGTATTAGGGCGCATAACGCTTGTGGGTGCGCTATTTCTCGGCCTGGTTGCGGTGCTGCCTTTCCTCGCCGGCGTGGTTTTCGGTGGAGGCGTCGGCAGTTTCAATACGCTGATTATCAGCAGCACGGGTCTCCTGATCGTAGTCGGCGTTGTGCTGGACACGATGAAACAGATCGAGGCGCAGCTGATGATGCGCAATTATGAGGGCTTCATCCGCTAGCCCACCGCTTTCTTTGTTTCGCAGCGCAAGGAATCGTTGCCAATGAGCGACCGTATGTATCTGGTGTTGTTGGGAGCGCCTGGAGCCGGCAAGGGCACACAGGCCCAGTTGCTGGAAGAGAGTTTGGAGATTCCGCAGATTTCGACGGGCGAGATTTTCCGTTACAACTTAAAGAACCAGACAGAACTCGGGCAGCTTGCGCAGAGCTACTACGATAAAGGCGAGCTGGTTCCAGACGAAGTGACGATCCGAATGGTGGAAGCGCGCCTAGCCCAGGATGATGCCGCAAAGGGGGCCATTATGGATGGCTTTCCTCGCAATCTGGTTCAGGCCCAGGCGCTAGACGAGATGACGGCTGGGTACGGGGGCATTGATGTGGTGCCCTTTTTCCAGTTGGAAGACGATGTCGTGACGACGCGAATCACCGGGCGGCGGGTATGCCGCAATTGCGACAGGGTCTACCACCTGACATTCAATCCGCCCCAGGGTGAAGATTGTGACAGTTGCGGCGGCGAGTTGTACCAGCGCAATGACGATAAGCCGGAGACGGTCCAGAACCGGTTGTATATCTACTACAAGCAGACGTCGCCATTGATAGGGTACTATTTCGCGAAGGGATTGCTGGAGGAGGTTGATGGCGCGAGGTCGATCCAGGAGATGCAGGAACAGCTCCTGGAGCGGTTGGCGACCAGAAATATCAAGGCGGAGAGGAGCACTGTATCCGCCTGACGAGTTCGAGGACCGGATGTCGCCGGCGGCAGGTGCAAGGTGAACGACGAGAGCATGATGACGAGACTCAGGCGCAGGCTGCACGGTAATGGGCGGCCGCGTCTCAGAGCCAGACAAGTACAGGAACGCCCTGCGCCGATCTTGAAGAACGCGCGTGAGATCCAGATCATGCGGGAAGCCGGGCGCATCGTTGCGAGAGTTCATCAGGAGTTTCGGGAGGCAATTCGGCCGGGGATCAGCACGTGGGAATTGGACGAGCTGGCTGCGGCGACGATACACAGCCATCGTGCGAAGTCCAGTTTTCTTGGCTATCGCGGCTACCCGGCTAACATTTGCACGAGCATCAACGAGGAGCTTGTGCACGGCATTCCGAGCCGTGAGCGGGTGCTGCAAGAGGGCGACATCATCAGTATCGACGTAGGCGTGTTCTACCGCGGCTTTGTGGGCGACAGCGGTTGGACATATCCTGTCGGCGCGATAGAGCCTGAGGCCGAACGGTTGCTGCAGGTTACTGAGGAGAGCCTCAACGCCGGCATACAGGCGATGCGTTCGGGCGGCCGTGTACTGGATATCAGCGCGGCGGTGCAGGACAGCGTAGAGCCGAGCGGCTTTCATGTGGTGCGGGAGTACACGGGGCACGGCGTGGGTCGGGAGATGCACGAGGGGCCGCAAGTGCTGAACTATGTGTCTGACGACACGGATGGCAGGGTTGTACTGCGCCCTGGGCTGGTAATTGCGATTGAACCGATGGTCCAGATAGGTACATGGCGGACGGAGACATTAAAGGACAAGTGGACCGTTATCAGCGACGATCACAGCTTGAGCGCCCACTTTGAGCATACAGTAGCCGTCACTCACAGAGGCCCCGAAATCTTGACGCGGCCATAGGCCTATGATACACTGGTGGAATTGCGTACAGACTTTGGGGAGGGAGGTTGAAGGATGAAAGTACGACCTTCGGTCAAGAAGATGTGTGAGAAGTGTTCCGTCGTTCGACGGCGAGGCGTTGTATATGTGATTTGTCAGAACCCGAAGCACAAGCAGAGACAGGGTTAGAAACCCAGGGGGCAATTTCCATGGCACGTATTGCAGGCGTCGACATTCCACGGGACAAGCGGGTCGTTATCGCCCTGACCTACATATACGGGATTGGCCGTTCAGTCAGCCAGGAGATTCTGGAGTCGACGGGGATTGACGTAGACAAGCGCGTCAAGGACCTGGACACGAATGAATTGGTCGCCTTGCGGGACTACATTGAGCGCCACTGCCGGGTTGAAGGGGATTTGCGGCGTGAAGTAAACATGAACATCAAGCGCCTCATGGAGATTGGCAGCTATCGGGGCCTGCGCCACCGGCGCAATCTTCCGAGCCGGGGGCAGCGCACGCGCACGAATGCACGCACGCGCCGCGGTGTAAAGAAGACGGTCGCCGGGAAGAAGCGAGCGCGGAAGTAGCGGCAGGTTATCGTTTTGGACAGTTGTTACACCGGAAGATCAGGCTAGGGAGAAACGATGGCTCGAACACAGCGCCGCCGGGGTGGTCGGTCGTCCCGTCGGGAGAGGAAGCACGTGCCGAGCGGGCAGATTCACGTCCGCGCCACATTTAATAATACGATCATCACGGTAACGGATCCCCAAGGGGAGGTTTTGTGTTGGGCCAGTTCGGGCACAGCCGGATTCAAGGGGAGCCGCAAGAGTACACCGTTTGCGGCGCAGCTAGCGGCGTCGGCGGCGGCTCGCCAGGCCGTGAGTGAATTCAATATGCGAGAGGTCGAGGTATTCATAAAGGGTCCGGGACCGGGCCGCGAGAGTGCATTAAGGGCGTTGAACCCGGCCGGTCTGACGGTTACGTCGATCGCGGACATAACACCGATTCCGCATAACGGGGTACGCCCCCCGAGCAAGCGAAGAGTATAGGAGAACAGACAAAGCGTTGCCTCAGATGTCGAGAATGGAGGGGTTGCGCGACAACGGGATTGACCTGCCGGAAGAAGAGAGGCATCGTGTTTCGGCGCGATGCCGCTTGTTTTGCAGTGGAGTGAAGACGCTGCAGTGAGAGTGCTGCAGTGACAATGCAGAGCGGTGATCGGATTGTGACGCGGGAGTCCGCTGGGCGGTGACGATGCGGAAGGCGCGTTCACTGGGGACGCGATCACTATTCAGGCAAAATTGACCGGCACACCAAGCTACGATGCGGTCTTGAATGGGGCAAAGGGCCGCGTGCGAAAGTGGACCTGGAGGAGAGATGGCACGATATACAGATGCGGTTTGTAAACTCTGTCGACGAGAAGGACAGAAGTTATTCCTGAAAGGCGAACGCTGTGTCAGCCCCAAGTGCGCGGTTGATCGGCGTCCGTTCCCGCCGGGCGAAGCAGGCCGGCGAAATGTGATGCGGCGAAAGGTTTCGGATTTTGGAATCCAGCTGCGCGAGAAGCAGAAGGCGCGTCGCATGTACGGGGTAATGGAACGGCAGTTCCGCCGCTATTTCAGGGAAGCATCACGGCGCAAAGGGCAGACCGGCGGTATTTTATTGGAGCTACTTGAAAGCCGGTTGGACAATGTGGTTTACCGGTTCGGGTTTGCCGATAGCCGGGCGCAGGCGCGTCAGCTTGTGCGACACGGTCACTTTGCCGTGAATGGCCGCAAGACGAATATCCCATCCTTTTTGGTTTCGCCGAACGACCAGATTTCCGTTCGCGAGAAGAGTCGGACCAAGACTTATTTTCGTGAACGCGCCCAGATTCTCGGCAGTGCGTCCCCCCCTACGTGGCTCAGTCTGGATGCGACCAATCTCAACGGTACGGTGACTTCTGCGCCGGAAAGGGACGAGATCGGCGTACTCCTAAATGAACAGTTAATCGTTGAGTACTACAGTCGTTAGCTGACAAGGTACGGGTTCGTTGCCTTTAGAGGCCGGATGCAGGGAGGACCGGCAGGGCTGCAACGATTGTCTGTCGCCACACGTTGTTTGGTTGAGACTGCTATATAGCCGGGAGGGGTAGCCGTTGCTTAACAATCTAGTATTGCCGAAGATAGAAGTAGAGGCCAGTTCTCGGAACTACGGCCACTTTGTGATCAGTCCGCTGGAAAGCGGCTATGGGATTACGCTTGGGAACTCATTGCGCCGGGTATTGCTTTCGAGTTTGCCTGGCGCCGCCGTAACTTCAATTTCGGTCAGCGGTGTACATCATGAGTTTTCGACAATCGATCATGTACTGGAAGATGCCACTCGACTGATATTGAATGTAAAGCAGATTCGATTCAGGAGCGAGAGCGCTGAACCTGTTCGGGTATCGGTTGAGGTGTACCATGAAGGTCCGGTAACGGCGGGAGATTTGAACTGCCCTCCGGAAGTTGAGATCGTCAACCCAGACCTGTACCTGTTGTTCGCCGACTCGAACGAGGTAGACCTGGACATTGAGATGGTGGTGGAGCAGGGCCGGGGTTACAGCCCGGCTGAGGAACGGATGCAGCTGCCGCTGGGAGAGATCCCAGTGGATGCGATATTCAGTCCGGTCAAGAAGGCATCCTACCGGGTCGAACGAACCCGCATCGGCCAACAGACCGATTATGACAGGTTGAATCTGGAAGTGTGGACCGATGGCACGATTTCTCCTGAAGATTCGATGCGGCAGGCGGCTGACATTCTCTTACAGCATCTGACGCTGTTTGTGGGCGACCGCACGACTATGGTCGAGCTGCCGGAGGAGGAGGAAGAAAGCATCCCCAGTCGTGTTGCCGAGGCGCCGATAGAGGAGCTCGAGCTGACGGTACGGGCATACAACTGCCTGAAGCGGGCAGGCATCACGAAAGTAGGGGAGATCCTGAAGCGAATGGAGAAGGGCGAGGACGAGATGCTTGCCATCCGCAACTTTGGCAAGAAGTCGTTGGATGAACTGGTCGAGAAGCTGAGTGAGAAGGGATACATGAACGTGGTAGGGGTCGATCTCAGCGCCTACCTGGGTGGAGGCAACGGTACCGAAGTTGAGGAGATACTGGCGGAAGTCGCTGAAACCGAAGTACCTGAGAGTGAGATAACAGACAACGAAGTCGCTGAGACCGAAGCGGCTGAAGCAGTCGAGATCGTCGAAGAGGCGGATTTATCGCCGCTAGCGGAGGAATAGCACGATGCGACACCGGATCGCAGGCCAGAAGTTGAGCCGGAATGCGGCGCAACGCAAGGCCCTGTTTCGCAACCTGATTCGAGAACTTTATGTTCACGAACGGATAACGACTACGCAGGCCAAAGCGCGTGCAATGCGCGGGGATGCTGAAAAGTTGATTACGAAGGCCAAGCACGGCCTGGCAGGTAAGGTAGATCGTGTACATGCGCAACGCCAGGTTGTGGCGTACCTCAATGACAAGGCGGTCGCGAAAAAGGTGTTCGATGAGCTGGCCCCCCGCTATGAGGAGCGGAATGGCGGTTATACTCGCATTGTCAAGTTGGGAAAAAGGTTCGGCGATGCGGCAGATATGGCGGTCATCGAGCTGGTGACGGAGGGCAGCAACGAATAGCCGGGCAAGTTGCCGCCCAAGTCAAGCTTATGCCGGTTGGGCGGCAGTTGGCAGGGCAGTAGATTTGTGGCCGCGTGCGCCACGCCGGTGAGGAGCGAATGCCGAGGGTCGCCGGTCTGATCGCTTACGACGGCACAGACTTTTTTGGGTTCCAGGTACAGAGGGAGGCGCCGACAGTCCAGGGTGCGTTGGAGGAAGCGCTGAAGGACGTGACCGGTGCGAGTTGCCGGGTAAGCGGCTCGGGAAGGACGGACACGGGCGTTCACGCCAAAGGGCAAGTTATTGCGGTGGAAGCGCCGTGGAGACATTCGCTGGAAGCCCTGAGACAGGCCTGGAACCAACGGTTGCCTGATTCGATACTCATTCGCAGCCTGACGGAAGCGCCGCCGGGGTTCCATCCGCGATTCAGCGCCTCGGAGCGGACTTACCGTTACACGACGTGGGCGCCGGTGGACGGAGGAATGGGCGAGAGACGTTTTCCTCTGGCGGACCGGTTTGCAGTGGTGCTGCCCAGACGGCCGGATCTGGATGCGATGAATTGCGCTGCCGGCCTGTTGATCGGGACGCATGACTTTGCCACGTTTGGGCAGGCGCCCCAAGGAGAGAATACGGTTCGCCGAATCGTGTCGCTCTTTTGGGAACGGGTCGAGGAGTCGCTACCGACGCTGGACCCGTTTGCAGCCGAGCGGTTGGTTTTGACCGTTACCGCCAACGCATTTTTGAGACGGATGGCGCGAAATCTGGCTGGCTCGTTGCTTGCAGTAGGTCTGGGTGTATGGCAGGCGGATGAAATGGTCGCGGCATTGAAGGCGAAAGACCGCAGCCGCTCAGCCCCGCCGCTCCCCCCCAATGGGCTTGTTCTGGAACGAGTACTCTATGCCGAGTATCCTGATCTGTTTTCTGCGCATTCATGAAGTTGACCGCAGATAGCAGAGAGTTACTTGCAGGTGCGAACGAGGAGATTACAGGGTGAAGACACTGAGCCTGAGTTATAAAGAGGCCAAGAGTGGACGTGAGTGGTATGTCGTAGATGCGACGGACAAGACACTCGGCCGGCTTGCTTCGGAGATCGCGCAGGTCCTGCGCGGCAAGCACAAGCCGAGTTTCACGCCCAATGTGGACTGCGGTGACTTCGTAATTGTCATCAACTGCGACAAGTTTCACGTAACGGGCAACCGCCTGGATGAGAAACGCTATTACCGGCATTCGCGCTATCCCGGCGGCCTGAAGAGCCGAACGATGCGCGAACAGTTGAAGAGACAACCGGAGAAGATCATTTTTGAAGCGGTCAAAGGTATGGTTCCCAAGACCCGGCTCGGCCGCGCCCAAATGAAAAAGTTGAGAGTCTACGCTGGTCCGGATCACCCGCACAAGGCGCAGAAGCCGAAGGTGCTGGAACTGCAGGAGAGCAGATATGAGTGAGTACATTGAGGCGGTTGGACGACGCAAGAGCGCGACGGCACGTGTGCGGCTGTATGAGGGAGACGGTGAGATCATCGTCAACAGCCTGCCGATGAATGGTTATTTCGGGCGCGCTCTGGACCAGATGGTAATTCGGCAACCGCTGACACTGACGGGAACTGAGAACAGCTTCAATATCAGCATAAAGGTTCATGGCGGCGGTGAAGGCGGTCAAGCTCACGCAGCGCGGCACGGATTGTCGCGCGCACTTGTGGCAGCGGATCCGAATCTGAGAGCTACCTTGAAGGCCGCGGGATTCCTCACGCGCGACGCGCGCGTGAAGGAACGGATGAAGCCGGGTCTGAAACGGGCGCGCAAGGCCCCGCAGTACACCAAGCGGTGAGAAACGCCTGTCAGAAATCGAGGCAATACAAAAGCGGTGGCCAAGCCATCGCTTTTTGTGCTTTCATTTTTCTGACGATTTGGGCCAGACAGAGTTCGGGTAACGGGGAAGGAGAGTCCGACATCAATGGTGATCCGGTGCGGGTTTCTTGCAGTTGTCGATTCGACTGAATACGTTGACGCGGATGCGGTTTTGGCTGATGTGCAGAGAAAGCTGGCCGGTGCTTTGGATGGACTGCTGCCCCTCGTCAGTCACGTTTACAGAGAGCCTCCTCGCTACCAGCTGGAGGAGACCCTGCGGCGGTGGTGCGATGAAGAGGAGCTGGACCTGATTCTGACGGTAGGAGGCACTTTCCCTGCTCCGGGACCTTCAGCGGAGGAGATCGTGCCAGAAGCGACGACTTCCGTACTGGAGCGGTTGATGCCGTCATTGCCAGAGACGATGCGCGCCAGGGCCGTCGAGAAGAATCCAATGGCGATGTTGGATAGAGGGGTTGCAGGTATTCGGGGTCGGACGTTGATAGTCAACCTGCCTGGCGGACAGGCGTTGACAGGGGCGTTTCTGGAAGGTATTTCAGGCGTGATCCCTGCGGTGATGGCGCGGATTGGCGGGGAAGATGAACAACCTGTCGCAGAGGACGCGCCGGTAGAACCCGGACAGGAGAATGAAAGGCCCCGTTCCGGGACCCTGGACAAGGAGGAGTTCGCGGCTTTTCTGCAAAGTCGGCAGAAGAGTGAATGAAAGATCGCCACGGCATGGCAACTACGAAAGGAACTTAGGCATAGAATAGTAAGAATCGAAGGGCTGGTATTTTGACTTTTGGCTTCCGTTGGGCGTACTATATTTTTTGTAGATTTGTCTACAGCCCTGCCAGACATCGCATGTTGAGATAGAAAATGACTGGCAAGTACAGGACGGATCCGCCGGATAGTTGCAGTTTGTACGCTCGAATACAGGAGTAGGAGACAAGAAAATGGGCGAGAACACGGTTGTAGTCACAGATGCGAATTTTGAGGATGAGGTCATCCAATCGGAAACGCCGGTACTGGTGGATTTCTGGGCGGAGTGGTGCGGTCCTTGCAAGATGATCGCACCGGTTCTGGATGAAATTGCTACCGAGCTTGACGGCAAACTGACGATCGGCAAACTCGATGTGGACGAGAATCAGAGCACGGCGATGGCATTTGGCGTGATGAGCATTCCCACGCTGATGCTGTTTAAGGACGGTCAGCAGGTAGAGACGATCGTTGGTTTTCAGCAAAAAGCCCAACTGCTAGGCAAGATTCAGGCGCACCTGAACTGACGAAAGATTGAAGTGGATTCGTGACAGGGCCTGCCGCGATTGCGGCAGGCTCTTTTGTTTTTATCACCGGGCGGCGCACTGGGCAGCGTCGGCGTAGCGAAGCCGACGCATCATTGCAACGGAAATCTCACCATCACAGGGAGAGCATAGAAATGAGCAGACAGAAAAAGGTAATCCTGAACGAGTCGGAGATGCCGACCCACTGGTATAACATAAACGCGGATTTGCCCGCGGCCGGTGTTGAACTCTCGCCGCCTTTGCATCCGGGTACAGGTCAGCCGATTGGTCCGGACGACTTGGCGCCTCTCTTTCCGATGTCGCTGATCCTGCAGGAGGTGAGCGCCGAACGCTACATCGAGATTCCTGAGCAGGTGCAGGATGTGTACCGGATATGGAGGCCAACGCCTCTGATCCGTGCGTATGAATGGGAGAAGGCTCTGGATACCCCGGCCCGCATTTATTACAAGTATGAGGGTGTCAGCCCGTCCGGCAGCCATAAGCCGAACACAGCGGTGCCGCAGGCCTTCTATAACAAGGAGGAGGGCGTCTCCCGTTTGGCGACGGAGACAGGCGCGGGACAGTGGGGAAGTGCGCTCAGTTTCGCCTGCCAGGTCTTCGGCGTGGAATGCAAGGTTTATATGGTGCGGGTCAGCTATGAGCAGAAGCCCTACCGGAAGGTTCTGATGGAGACGATGGGCGCTGAGGTTGTGCCGAGCCCCAGCCCGGACACGAACGCGGGCCGCCAGATTCTGGCGGAGAGTCCTGACAGCACAGGCAGCCTGGGGATTGCGATCTCCGAGGCGGTAGAGGATGCGGCCACGCGTGAGGATACGAAGTACTCGCTT
Organism: Caldilineaceae bacterium SB0664_bin_27; assembly: GCA_009838625.1. GTDB lineage: Bacteria > Chloroflexota > Anaerolineae > Caldilineales > Caldilineaceae > Bin5. The sequence continues at coordinate 43,468 of VXRG01000182.1, read as the reverse complement.
GGATCGGTTCTGAATCATGTGCTCCTGCACCAGACGGTGGTAGGGCAGGAGGTGATCAGCGGGCTGGAGGCGTTCGGGGAGGACTGGCCGGACGTGCTGGTCGGTTGTACGGGGGGCGGCAGCAACTTTGGCGGCTTCGCTTTCCCTTTCCTGAAGGAGAACATCAGCGGCGGCAGGAACGCCCGCGTGGTAGCGGTGGAGCCTTCGGCTGCGCCGAGCCTGACGCGAGGTGTGTACACCTATGATTTCGGTGACACGGCACAGATGACGCCGCTGATCAAGATGCACACGCTTGGCCACGACTTTGTGCCGGCGCCGATCCACGCAGGCGGACTGCGCTATCATGGCATGAGCGCACAGGTCAGCGCGCTGCATGATGCGGGGCTGATCGAAGCGGTCAATGTTCAGCAGCGGGCGATATTCGGGGCCGCGTTGTCATTTGCGCGCGCGGAGGGGATCCTGCCGGCGCCCGAACCTGCCCATGCGATTTGGGGGGCGATGCAGGAGGCGCTGGCGTGCAAGGAGAAGGGCGAGGGCAAGGTGATCGTCTTCAACATGTGCGGCCACGGGCACTTCGACCTGGCTGCCTATGAGCAGCATCTGGCCGGCAACCTGGAGGACTTCGACTACCCGGAGGAGGCTATCCGGACGAGCCTGGAAAAGGTGCCTTCGCTTTAGGCGCGCTTTGGTTTCGGATCACGGGCGCGAAAGTTGAGCGGAAGGCAGCTATTGGCTGAAAAACAGTTTAGACAGTTCTCTCGAAGCGAGCAGTAGCAGAATGACGGCGAGATCGATGGCTGTGACCAGGAAGAAGGCGCCGGTCAGCAGCTGAATCGGACCGAAGAGGAGATCCAACAGGAGCAGCATATTGCGGCCGGACTGATCGATCAGGACGAACACCGCGACGATAAGGACGAAATAGATGCCCAGTGACTTGAGCGGCGCACGGTCGCTGGCGCTGGGCATCATCGCGTTGGCAATGGCGAAGAGGAGATAGCTCCACAGCAGGCTGTCCGGCTTTTGGGCCAGACCGGTCAGGACAAAGTTCAGACCGTCCAGCAGCCGGCCGGTGCGCCAGGCGAAGGCGAGTGTTTGCGTATCGAAGACTTGCTCACCGATCAGTACGATCAGTGCGGACCCAATCAGAAGGGGGGCCAGCCCCACGAGGCTATCCCACACCACGCCACCAGACGAAACGGTCACGCTCCCCAAGCCTATGGTATTGCGCGTGTATTTGGGCCATACGCGGAACTTGCTGGTCTTCAGGCCCAGAATCCTGGCTACCAACCAGTGGGAGGCCTCGTGGACGAGGATGCCGGGCAGGTAGACCAGAAAGAGGATCACCATCGCCAAGTCATCTGAGCCGGTGATCAGATAGACTATCTCCTGGATTAGCAGACCGATTCGCCAGCTAAGCCACCAGAGAGAGGCGAGAAGGATGAAGAAGAGGACGAAAAAGAGATAAGGGGAGAACGGAGACATGGGGAAGGGCGACGGGCGAGGAGAGAGTGAAGAGGAGCGAGGCGCGGGTCAGTCGCCGTAGACCCCTGCGGTGATCTTCACCATCTCGGCGTAGCTGTCGGCCTCGAGCGATGCGCCACCGATCAGCGCGCCATCGACGTCGGATTGTTCCATAATGGCGCCGATATTGTCCGGTTTGGTGCTGCCCCCGTAGAGGACGCGAGTCGTGTCGGCGACGGCGGCGCCGTACATTTCGCGCAGGATGGCGCGCACAAGGCCGCAAATGTCGCCAGCTGTCTGAGCGGTGGCGGCCCTGCCCGTGCCGATTGCCCAGATCGGTTCGTAGGCGATAACAAGGGATTGAATTTGCCCGCCGTTCAGGCCGTCGAGCGCGGCTCGCACCTGTGTAGTTATGGTTGACGAGGTTTCCCCGCGCTCATTCTGCTCAAGACTTTCACCTACGCAGACGATTGGGTTTAGTTGATTCGCCACGACGGCATGGGTCTTCTTGTTTACGGTTTTGTCGGTTTCGCCGAAGAGCTGGCGGCGCTCGCTGTGCCCGAGGATCACATAGTCGGCGAGGCCGCGCAACATGGTTGGGCTGATTTCGCCGGTGAAGGCGCCGCTTTCCTGCCAGTGGCAGTTTTGGGCGCCGAGCAGGAAGGGCATGCCGTCTGAAGCCGCCTTCAGAGGGTGCAGACAGACTGAAGGCGGGCACAGCAGCTGTTCCACCACGGACGTGTCGCCGACCAACTGGTATATCTGCCGCGCGAGGGCGAGCGCCTCGGCCACGGTCATATTCATTTTCCAGTTGCCAGCCATCATCGGTCTACGCATTGTGGGTATTCTCCGCAGGGGGTTGTGTCAGGCGGCGAGGCCTCGACAGGTCGTGTGAATGAGGGGGGAAAAGGGCGAACTATTTCTTGCCGTGTGAAGGACAGCCAGAATCTGCTTACAAGCGTACAGCTACTGTCGCCCGATAAACTGCTCTTGGCAGACGACAACTGAATCGGGCCCTTGGCGGCTGCTGCACTGTTCCAGCCTTACTGGGCATCGTCGTCTGCCGAGTTTTCATCTTCGGGGGGAGCTTCGAAGCGTACCAGCTCCTCTTCGTACTCCTCCAGGGTAAGCCAACGACCGCCGCTGACTTCGTAATGGGAGACCTTTTTGCCGCGGTCGAACCAGATTTCGACTTCGACTTGGGTAAAACAGCGATTCTTGCCACTCCCCTGCAGCACTTTGCGGGTGTAATACTTGTCGTCATTTTCCTCATCACGGCTGAGACTGTTGACCAGGTCGATTTCGGCCATGATCGGTTCCCGGCAGCGGTTACTGAATACATAGATTGGGAAGGCGCGATTGTCGCCGCCTCCGCCGCCTGTAAAGAGCGATGCCAGCCTTTGTAGAAAACTCATAGATCACGCCTCCTCGTTCAGGGCAGCCACGCCGGGCAAGAGCTTCCCTTCCAGGAACTCCAGACTGGCGCCGCCGCCGGTACTCACGTGGGACATTCGCCCGGCCAGTCCGGCCTGCTGCACAGCAGCGGCCGAGTCGCCGCCGCCAACGATTGTGGTGGCCTGGGACAGCCCAGCCAGCATTTCGGCGATGGCAAAGGTGCCGCGGGCAAAGCGGGGGAATTCGAAGACACCCATAGGACCGTTCCAGAGAACGGTGCGGGCGCCGGCGAGGCGATTGGCAAAGTGTGCGACGGTGGCCTCACCGATGTCAAGGGCCATCCAGCCAGCCGGAATCTCGGTCACACTGACCGTGCGAGAGTCGGCGGTCGCTGAGAAGCTGTCGGCAACAGTGAGATCGACCGGCAGCTGGATAACTTCTTCACCGATGCCGCACAGAGCCCGGGCGGTGTCAAGCACTTCCGTTTCGACCAGGCTTGCTTCCATCCGGCAGCCGGCAGCCGCAAGAAAGGTGTTGGCCATGCCGCCGCCGATGAGGATGGCATCTACCTTTCGGATGAGCTGCTCGATGACGGCGATCTTGTCGCTGACTTTGGCGCCGCCGAGAATGGCGATGAAGGGAGGTTCGGGGTCCTCAAGCGCTTCACCGAGGTAGGTCAACTCCTTTTCCATCAGCAGACCGGCTACGGAAGGCAGATGGGCGGCCACGCCGGTTGTGCTTGCGTGCGCCCTGTGAGCGCTGCCGAAGGCGTCGTTGACGAAGAGATCGCCGAGGCGGGCGAGAGATTCGCTCAACGCGGGATTATTGCTGGTTTCACCTGGGTCAAAGCGTGTGTTTTCGAGCAGCAGTAGTTCCCCTTGGTCGAGGTCGGCTGCGGCGGCTTCGACATGTGGACCGGTGACGGCGCCGGGGAACTGAACGTCTGCGTCAAGGAGCTGGCTGAGCCGCTGGGCGACGGGCCGCAGGCTGTAGCGGGGATCGGGTTCGCCATCGGGCCGGCCAAGGTGGCTCATCAGGACAAGTGATGCGCCGTGCGAACGCAGGAAATCCAGGGTGGGCAGCGTGGCGCGGATGCGGGTGTCATCGCCTACGCACCCGTCGGCATCTACAGGCACATTGAAGTCTACGCGGACGAGGGCGCGCTTGCCTTGCCAGTTGACATTCCGGATGGTCCTTTTGCGCGACACGGTCCAGTGCCTTAGATGGGTGGCAGTTGATCTAGACGCCCTGGCCGGCCACAAAGGCGGCGAGATCGGTAACGCGGACACTGTACGCCCACTCGTTATCGTACCAGGTGACGACTTTGACCAGATCGCCGTAGCAGGCTGTAAATTCGGCATCGATCACACTGCTATGAGCATTGCCCTGGAAGTCCGAGCTGACCAGGGGCTCATAGGTGATGTCGAGGATGCCCTTCATAGGTCCGGACGCAGCTTCGGAGAAAGCGTCCAGCAGGTCTTCGGTGCTGCCCGGGGTGCTGACTTTGGCCACAAAGTCGACTACGCTGACCGTGGAAGTCGGAACGCGCATGGCCATGCCGTCAAACTTGCCCTCCAACTCCGGCACAACGAGTGACACGGCTTTGGCGGCGCCGGTGGTGGTTGGAATGATGTTCATGCCGGCGGCGCGGGCGCGGCGCAGGTCTTCGTGCACTAAGTCGAGGATGCGCTGGTCGGTGGTGTAGGCGTGGACGGTGGTCATGAGCCCCTGCTCGATGCCGATGGTGTCGTTGACGACTTTGGCTGCGGGGGCCAGGCAGTTTGTGGTGCAGCTGGCGTTGCTGATGACGTGATGGCTGCCGGGGTTGTACTGATCGTTATTGACGCCCATGCAGATGGTGATGTCTTCGCCTTTGGCCGGGGCGCTGATGATCACTTTTTTTGCGCCGGCGGCGAGGTGGAGAGCGGCCGTTTCTCGATCTCGGAAGACGCCGGTACTCTCGACGACGATGTCAACGCCCAAGTCGCCCCACGGCAGTTGGCTCGGGTCGCGCTCGCTTAGGACTTTCAGCCGGTCTCCGTTGATTGTAAGATCGCCATCGTCAATGTCAACGGTGCCTTCAAAGACGCCGTAGTTGGTATCATATTTGAACAGGTGGGCCATGGTCTGCACATCACCCAGATCGTTTATCGCGACAAGGTCGAATGTATCATTGTGGTGCTCGAACAGAGCTTTGGTTACCTGACGACCGATACGACCGAAGCCGTTGATGGCGATTCTCGTGGTCATTTAAGAGTCTCCTAGGCGAGTTTGGACTATAATTAGTGCTGGCAATTTTACCATATCGGGCCGGGATCGCTGACAATCCCCGTGTCGGAACTGAAGTTTGCGCGGCCGGAAGACTGCCGCTGTTCTGGCTGTGAGCAGGGGTAACTTTCCGGCAATCGTTTGCGTGCATCAGGGACAGAGTTTACAATCAATGTCAGAGTGTGCATCTGCAGAATCAAGGAGTGTCCGTGTCGAAAGGGCCGGCGCCAAAGTTCATTTCCACAGGGCGGCTTACATACGAAGAGGCGATCGGCATACTTTTTCACGATGCCAGATTCGACGGCCGCGCTCCCCGTTCGAAGGACCCTGAAAGCCGATTGGACCGCATGCGGGCGGTGCTGGCAGGGTTGGACAACCCCCAGGAGTGCTTTCGAACTGTCCATGTGACGGGCACAAAGGGCAAGGGAAGCACCAGCGCCTATACTGAATCGATTCTTCGTCATCTGGGTTACCGCACCGGTCTGTTTACAAGCCCCCACCTGCACACTTTTCGGGAACGCATACGCGTTGACGGACAGTTAATCTCCCAGGAAAAGTGTGCTGAACTGATCCAACGAGCATTACCCCATCTGGAGACGACCCCTGATCTGACCGTTTTTGGTCGTATCACGGTGATCGCCTTTCTTTTTTTTGCGGAGGCCGGGGTCGACTGGGCGGTGGTGGAAGTGGGGATAGGCGGGCGTCTGGACAGCACCAATGTTGTGCTGCCAGAGGTGTGCGGCATCACCCATATCAGCAAAGACCACATGCATATTCTCGGTGACAGCCTGGAGGAGATTGCAGCGGAGAAGGCCGGGATCATCAAGCGAAATACGCCGGTATTCAGTGCGCCGCAGAATCGGAGAGCGGACGAGATACTGCGGCGTGTAGCTGCGGAATTGGAGGCGCCTCTGTCAGAGGCGCAGACTTACCGGCGGGCCACGCTGCCGCTGGTTGGGCAACACCAGAAGATCAATGCCGGGATCGCCTACGAGATGGTGCGGGAACTGCATCGAGCCGGCCTGGCCCGGTGGGATGATCAACTTGTAGACAACGGACTGGTCCATACAAGGTGGCCGTGCCGGATTGAATGGCTGCCTCAGCCGGCCAAAGAGGGCAAGCCCGTGGTTGTGGACTGCGCGCACAACAGAGACAGCCTGGAGATACTGCTCTCGACGCTGGCAACAACCCACGAACAGAGACCCTTTACCTTCGTTTTCGGGGTCAACAGCGACAAGGATATCGGGCCGATGTTGCAGCTGGCCATGGCCGCGTCGCCGCGCATTGTGCTGGTGCAGAGTCGCCATCCGAGGGCGTTGTCCGTGCCGGACCTGCGCGCGGCCATCGGATCTATGCCTGTGGAAGAAGGACGAACGGTGGTTGCGGCGCCGTCAATGGACGCGGCGATCGGAACCGCGCGGGAGATTACTCCTGCAGACGGCTACATCGTCGGGACCGGTTCGGTATTTGTCGCCGCAGAGCTGCGAGAGGCATGGAACAGGTTGCACCCCGGTCTCTTGCCGGCGGATGACTGGATTCATGAAGCCAACACAGACCCGCCGCTGGCGCCGCTGCCGCCCGGTTACGGCGCCACTTGACCGATGAACTCCATGAAGTCACTGCCCTTCAGCAAGCTGCTTTCGGGAGGAGGGGGCATGCCTGACCTCCGCTCTCGTGTTCTAAACGGCTTTGGAAGAAAAGCCGGCGGCGCCTACTTCCATCGGAAGTTGAGAACGCGGGCAGTTGTGTTGTGCATGCTCTGCATGCTGATCCTTTTGAATGCATGTGAACCTCCGGAGCCGAGCCCCGAGCTGAACATCGACCTGGGGATGATTTTGCCGGAGGAATGGAAGGCCGTCTCCACATGGGAGTCGATCAACATCGACGCGGACGCTGAGGAGGAGTACCTTCTCTTCTACCGTTACGATGCCAGTAAGACTGCCGACGGCGAAGAGATCAGCGGTCCGATTGGGGCGGTGATCTACGACTCGCAAACGCCGATCGGTATGCCTGAGGAGACGGAAGATAGTTCAAGGCCGCCGGCCCCCTGGCTTCAGCCGTATGCCCTGCTACCCAACTACTGGCAAGGTGCCGGTTTTGGTTTTGTGGCGCCGCCGCGGCAGACCGGTCGGCCCGAGTGGATCGTGGTCAGGCGTGAAGATCCGAGAGAGACTGAGAACCGGTACTTTGAAGTTCTGGCGGAGCAGATGCCAGCATCTGTCAGCGGACAGGCGGTAGGCGAGGCGCCGGGTGATTTGCCGGTTCACGATGAGTTGATCGTGTACGGCGGCCACAGCCCGATCGGCGGCCCGACCTATATCAGCATCTTCTGGTGGAGTACGATCAGCGAAGGATACGGCAGCACACAGATCTCGGCGCCGGGCGGACTGTACGTCGAGGAGTGGGACGGCGCGGCGGATCGTTCCCCTATGCGGACTATACGTGCCCGTTATCCGGCGCATGACCGTAGCCTACTCTGCAAGGAGTCCCGCTTTGAGCGGCGACTGGATACAGACTTGACCAGCGCTGGTGCGTATCGTGCGGCCATCTATTATGAGGAGGGCCCGCGCAAACTGTTATTCTGTTATGGCATTCCCCAATCCCCGTTTTACCCGGAAGCGGTCGTGTTAGCCTATCTACTGCAACCCGACGGTAATTCTCAGCTACTGAGCGAGGAAGCACGCCAGAATGTGCCGCGGGCATTGGAAGGGTTCGCCTGGGTGGATGCGATGGAAACTTATTCGACGATACCTACGTTTGCCGGTCAGGCAGCCACCTCTCAAAGGATTACGACGGAAGTCTTGGCAGCCCTCGTCTTTCAGGTCGACGCGGCACTGGAGAGCAGACTCTATGCATTTACCTTGGAGCACGTCCCCTCTGACTTGAGCAACAGGACGACTGATCAGTGGTTGATCATAAGTGTGGAGCAACGGGGTTGATGTGGGTCTGCACTTCGTTGGCTTGCTTCTAAACTGGCGCACTACACAGGCCGCCTCCCACGGTGGTCTGTAGTCGGCGCAGCAGCGATTACCTCATACCAAACTGACAACTCATGTTTTTTCGCATCGAAACGGTGCGCAGAGCGTATTGTGTATTGCGTGGACCGGCGCTTCCTGTGAAATGGTGGGGAATCCTGTTTGCGCGCCGGTATTGGTAGGCAAATCAGGATGCGAAACAGGCAGCGCGATAGGTTTTGGCAGGTCAGGCGTGCCGTCCGGTAGCTATTGAAACACAGATTGGGTCAAGATAGATAGAGTGCGGGGGCCCCAGCAGGAGCTGGAAGGGAGTTGCCACTCAGAGCATCCCTTCAAGCGGTATGCAGATCTTTGAAGGCTTTACCGAAAGAAAGAACCATGCGCGAAGTATCGATAGTTGGAATAGGTCAGCTGCCCGTCGGTGAACACTGGGACCTGTCCATCCGTCATATCGCCCATCATGCGATTGCAGAAGCGCTGGCGGAGGCCGGCACGGGACAGGTAGACGCACTGTTCGTCGGTAACATGCTAAGCGGCAGCCTGTTGAGCCAGGAACACCTGGCGACGCTGATCGCAGATTTCAGTGGACTGCGAAACGTCGAAGCGGCGAAGATAGAATCGGCTTGCGCGAGCGGCGCTTCTGCGCTTCGCATCGGTCACATGGCGGTCGCAAGCGGCATGCACGATGTTGTCGTCGTTTGCGGCGTGGAGAAGATGACGGACACGACGGGAGAAGGCACGACGGCCGGCCTAGCCACGGCTGCGGACGCCGAATATGAAGCGGCGCACGGCGTCTCTTTTGTGGGGTTGAATGCGCTGATCATGCAGCGGTATATGTACGAGTTCGACGTACCTGTCGATGCGTTTGCGGGCTTCAGCATCAATGCACATCGGAACGGGGCCAGAAACGCCAATGCCATGTTCCAGAAGCCGATATCTCTGGACACATACCTGAATGCGCCCATGATTGCGACACCGATCAATATGATGGACAGTAGTCCTGTATGCGACGGCGCGGCGGCGGCGGTTCTGGTGGCTTCGGAGCAGGCGGGACAATACACATCAGGCCATCATCCCGGCGCAGTGCAGATTCTGGCAAGCGCCAGCGCGAACGATACAGTCGCTCTGCACGACCGCAGAGACCCGCTGTTTCTTGAAGCCGCCTATGTCAGCAGCCAGAAGGCATATATGCAGAGCGGGGTGACGCCGGCGGACATCAGCTTCTTTGAACTCCACGATGCGTTCACAATCATGAGCGCGCTCAGCCTGGAGGCGACCGGCTATGCGAGGCGAGGCGAGGGCTGGCATCTGGCAGCCGACGATGCGATCAGTCCGGAGGGACGTATTCCAATCAGCACGTTGGGAGGACTGAAGAGCCGGGGACATCCGGTTGGCGCGACGGGAATGTACCAGATTGTCGAGACGGTGCAGCAGTTGCGGGGGGAGGCAGGGCAGGGTCAGATCGCGAATGCGTCGGTTGGGATGGCACAGAACATAGGCGGCAGCGGCGCGACGATCGTTACGCATATTTTGGGCGGGTGAGAGGGCGGACTGCGACTGCGGATCCAGGAGTCAAACGGCTGTCAGAAGCTATCAGCACTGTACACCAACCGCCGTCAGGTAGAGTTTGATAGGTAAACAGGCATAGGATCTGAGTGTAAGAACGGAGTTGATCGGATTTTATCAGCGAGGATGCCATGAGTATTGCCAGCCTTTGGCGCACAAGACAGCAGCGGTACAGTCTTCAGGGTGAAACCTGTCCTGACTGCCATCAGGCGATCTTTCCGCCGCGCGATGTCTGCCCGTACTGCAGCGAGGCCGCGGGCCCTCTGCACACGATGAGCGGGCGCGGCGAGGTTTACAGCTATACAAAGATGTTCAATGTGCCGGATGGTTTTCTGGCGCAACGTCCATACACGGTAGCGCTGGTCAAACTGGAAGAAGGCCCGATGGTGACGGCGCAGTTGACCGATATCTCTGATGAGGAAGTAGAGATTGGCATGCCGGTGGAGATGGTGACACGAAAGCTGCGCGAGGAAGGTGATAGCGGCGAAATCGTCTACGGATACAAGTTCCGGCCTGTATTCGCAGCGGCCGACTGAGGCGCGCTTTGGCGAGAACCGTCTGCCGGAACGATGAGCAGTTCAAATGTGCCCCGGCAACGTGAATGATACCGAAACTGTTTGTTACGGCGCAGGCGCATATGGTGGACAAACGAGGCCTCGTATGGGATAATAATTTCCAGGAGGCATATTGAATGGCGAGAGATAGAGAATATCCCAGCTATTTGACCTGTGTTGCCGAGATTCTGAGCAACTCCCCTACACCCCTCAGTGTCGATACCCTGGTTTCCCATGTAGCGCGAAAGCGACCGGTCGGCAGCGGTGCCCGCAGCGCAGTCTATCAGGCTGTGGGAAAGCTGTATCAGGCGATCCCAGTCGGGTCCGGACGCTTCGGATGGCTCTCCTGTTTGCTGTCAGATCAGCGCTTTCGACATCCCCTCGCCCGCAGCGAAGTCCGGAAGGGGACGCTGCTGCTGGACGAACTGGAACATGCTGTCTTTTTTCCCCAGTTCTTTCAGACGCACCGGCCCGACACGCGGCTGATTTCAGTTGAGCTGATGGGGGGCCCGACGCTGCAGGTGCACGCCGAGATAGAACGAGGCACGTGGGCACTGCGGCTTGGTCAGGCGTTTGTGAAATGGGTTGATCAGGCCGGCGGGTCAGCGGAGGACGATCTGCTGATTCAGGTGAAGGATGCGGTCGGCGGCGAATATGGGATGCGATTGCAGCCCAAGGAATCCCGGCAGGAGGCCTTGATTCGGAAGCGCAACGTCGAACTTTCCAAGGTTGCGGAGCAGATCGTAGATAGAGACAGGAAGTCCCGTGAAGCGATGCCAGTGTGGGAGCTTGCCGGGGCCCTGATCGGGCAGAGCGTGTATGGCGACGAGATACCGCCGGACGATATGCACTTCGTGTTGCACAAGTGCAGCGGGTTGCGCCTGATCGAGGACGCCGGATATACGACCGCCAGCCAGGATGATCCGGCGCCACATGGCCGAGAGACACCCTCCCAAGCAGAGAGTCCGCCCAAGAGCCGATTCGGTTTTCTATTCGAGAACGGGGACGGCGCAGGCTATGATCAGATATTCCATGGGAATGGTCATCCGGAGCTCCCGTCACTGGAGTGGGGGCGAGGGGAGTTTGCGGCGTCGGATGGTGAAGAGGATTCGTGTGAAGCGTACCAGGCGTACCTGAACGAACTCAAGGAGTGCGCTCCGGACACGACGCCTCTCAACCATACGGAGTTCCACCTGCTGGAGGCGGAGTTGGAGATGCTTGTCAGCCTGGAACACGAGTTTGGATTTCTGATGCCGGAGCAGGAGAGACGAAAGAACGAACTGGCTGACCGGCTATTCATCGATCCTGATTATCTGCTGGGCGGTGACTGGGACCAGGACGACCACGGTGATGTCCCGTACTGGAACAACTAGGCGCCGATGGGCGCCGTATTGACAATCAGGTGAAAGGGCCGCCGATCAGTGTCGGCGGCTTCGTTTTTTCATTCTTTCTCACTTTTTTTTGCCAGCCTTGCAGACTGTTTGGGTAGGGCGGCCTTACCCGGTAGAACTTGATGCCACAACCGGTAAATTGTCGGTACTTTTATGGGGACTATCACCGCGGCAACGAACGGGAGACATGCAGGTTGCTCGAGGAAAGCCCGCGCAATGAACGTCCCTGGAAACGCAAGCTGTGCAACCGTTGTCCGGTGCCCCTCTTTCTGCTGACAAGCAACTGCCGCTCTCTTGTACTGGAAGCCGAGGTCAAGAAGCGATTTCTGTCTGAGCGTGTAGAGGTTACATTCTCAGTCTGCAGTAAGCATCTGCTCGAGTTAGAGGACCCCCAGTTCTGTCCCCAGTGCGCCGAGGAAACAGCAGAGTAAAGAGGGTGTTCCGGTCCTTTGAGGACTTACAGGAACACCCCCCTTCGGGAACTTCCGGTCGAATCGTTCGTCGAGGCGGCTCGTCGCGCCGGCATCAGGCCGGAGATCGTCTCGCCCTGGGAGAGGTTGGGCCGCGCAGCTTGGAACGCCATCTGGCGATACGCTTGCGAACGACGGGGATGCGGACGATCAGGAAGATGCCGAGCAGAACACCCCAGGCGACCGGTTCGCGGTAGTCGGCCTTCACGACCCAGATATAGTGAAATACTGCAAGGACGCCGGCGACATAGACCCACTGGTGGAGTTTCTTCCACAACTTGCCGAGGCGGCGCATCCACCCTTTAGACGAGGTGAGAGCAAGAGGAAGCAGAATCAGTAGGGCACAGAATCCGACGATGATATAGAGTTTGGTGCCGACATCCTGCCAGATGTAGATCCACTGAAAGCCGTAGTCTTCACCGATGAAGATGTAGAAATGGACGGCCGCGTAGCCGAAGGCATATAGGCCCAGCCACTTGCGGGCCGGGATGATGTTACGCCATCCGAGTATGACATTGAGAGGCGTGCATGCGAGAGAAAGGACGAGCAGGACGAGTGCCGGTTTGCCGGTGCGGAGGGTCCAGTCCTGGATTGGATTGACACTCAGCCCGTTCGTGTAGTCCTGGTACAGCAGCCACGCCAGCGGGATCAAGGCGCCGATATGGGTCAGCCAAAGTATCTGCCCTTTGGTCAGCAGTTTATCGAGATTCATGCTTCACCTTCTACGTTTCTGACACAGCTGGCCGACGGTCGGCAGGGGTACCGATCGCCTGCCGCTGCTGACGCGACGGAAACTCTAGTAGTTTGCAACCAGGTCCATGCCTTCATAGAGATAGGCGACCTGTTCTTCATACCCATTAAACATCAGGGTTTCTCGACGGCCCCGTTCGCCGATGCGGCGCTCGGTGGCCTGCGACCAGCGGGGGTGATTGACTTCCGGGTTGACGTTGGCATAAAAGCCGTACTCGTGGCCGGCCGCGGCCATCCAGAGCGAGGTCGGCTGCTCGTCGACGAGATCGAGTTTCACGATCGACTTGACGCTCTTGAAGCCGTATTTCCAGGGGACAACGAGACGAATCGGTGCGCCGTTCTGGGGCAGGAGGTCTTTGCCATAGAGGCCGGTGGCGAGAATCGCGAGCGGATTCCTCGCTTCATCGATGCGCAGGCCCTCGACGTAGGGCCACTGGTACCAGCTGCTGTTCCTCTGGCCTGGCATTCCCTCCATGTCGAGAACCGTCTCCATGCGCACATACTTCGCGTCGGACGTCGGCTCGATGACATCAAGCAGGTCGGAGAGCTGGAACCCCATCCACGGGATCACCATGGACCAGGCTTCCACGCAGCGCAGCCGGTAGATGCGTTCTTCGATATCGAACATCTGCTTAAGATCGTCGACATCATAGGTGCCGGGATTGTTGACCATCCCACCGATCTCAACGGTCCAGGGGGAAGTGGGGTAACCTTCGGCCAAACGGGCGACGGCCTGCTTGTCGGTGGAGAACTCGTAATAGTTGTTGTAGTTGGTGATCTGCTCGAATGTGTTGAGCGGGTCGCCGAGTTCGTCTGTGGTTCCGAGTTCTGCTGAGTCCGCCTCGGGTTGGGCGACGGTCTCGGTATCACCCTCGGCGGCCATCTCCTCCATTTCAGGCATCGAACATGCTGCGATAGCTGCCGATCCCAATGCCAGTCCTGCGCCCTTCATAAATTTGCGCCGATTCAGGAAGACCTCTTCGGGTGTAATCTCTTGCCAGGGGATCTTGGGAATCTGTATGCGAGCCATTTTTCTCATCCTTTCGCCATGCGCTTACCAGCCAAGCCGGTTTCGGTCCCATGAATATACTTACATCATCCATTATAGACCTCGTTTATTATGTAACTATTGCCCCAAATATTATCAGATCGTTATCGATAATTGAAATACAGGGTAGAATCACTCCAGAACCTTGCAGTTCACAGGACATGTCGGCGCGGAGTTGCGGAGAGGCCGATTCGGGGATTACAGTTCTGATTGCGGAATCCTGAATGAGAGGGGCCATCTCTTGCAGCGCAGCGAATTTCCTGGAACGGGAATCGCTGCTACTTCGGAGCAGTCAGAACGCATCTAAACTGAATGGTAATGAATCCTTCACTCATTCATGCGGCCGTGGTCCATTTTCCCATCGCGCTGTTGATCTGCGGCAGCCTTGCCTTGCTGGGAACTCTCCACCGTTGGCCGCGATTTGAACTGCGTATCATAGGTTGGGGGCTGCTCTTGCCAGGATGGTTGACTTTGCTGGCGGCCATTGTCAGCGGCCTCGTTTCGCAAGGGGCTCTGCCGCCGGATGCGCCCTACCGCCCCCTGCTCAACTGGCACACCGGCAGCGGCCTGGCTCTGGCAGTACTTTATGGTGACCTGATTTACCGGGGTTGGCTCCATTGGACGCGAGTCAAAAGGTCGAAGGGGGAAGGCTGGAATTGGACGGAAGATTTTCCGACCGGACGCGGAGGGAGGGGGCGTATGACTGCGCAACTCCTATTGGGAATCGGGCTGGTCATCCTTAGTGGCTGGCTGGGAGGACAGATGGTCTATGAGTTCGGCGCGGGTGTGCGCTGACGGAATGCGAGAAGGGGGAAGCGTTCCTGATTCTATCCAATTACTCTTCGGGTAGGTTGATTCACTGAACTATCTATGACGACCATTCTCGTGGTGGACGACGATCGCTTGATGAGACGCAGCGTCTCGATCGGGCTGAAGGAGGCGGGCTACAGTACCGAGACTGCCGGGAGCGGAGAGGAGGCGCTGGAAAAGGCCCGCAAATCGCAACCGCAGCTGGTGCTGCTGGATATAGGTCTACCGGGAATGGACGGTAAGGAAACGTTGCGGGCGCTGAGGCATTCGTTAGCCGCTCCTGTAATCTTCGTCACGGCGCGGCGGCGGGAACTGGACGAAATCGTCGGACTGGAATTGGGCGCTGATGATTACGTGACGAAGCCTTTCGATATGGATGTGCTGCTGGCCAGGGTGAGGGCCGTTTTGCGGCGGGCCGGGGGGAGCGAGGAACGGGGTCGTGGGACTGACTCACAGAATCTCGTCGTCGGCGATCTGGAGTTGGACCGTTCAGCGCACGAGGTCAGTGTCGGTGGACAGAGTGTGGAACTCTCGCCCAGGGAGTTTCAGCTGCTCTCCTTTCTGGCCAGCCGAGCAGGTGAGGTTGTGGCAGTTGACGACATTTTGAAGAATGTATGGGGGCCGGACTGGGTCGGCGAATCGCAGACAGTTTATGTCCATATTCGCTGGTTGCGCACCAAGATCGAGGAGGATGCGGCTCGACCGCGCCGTCTTCATACGGTAAGAGGCGTGGGGTACCGGTTGACTCCTGCAGGAGAGGATGAAGCGTATGTGGCGTAGCCTGCGCAGCCGGTTGACGATCAGCCATCTTCTTCCACTTCTGGTCATTGTCCCCTTGCTCAGCTTCCTGCTCTTCTATCTGATAGAAGCTCGCTTTGTGCTGGATGAAGCAACCGCGGAACTGGCTGGGCAGGGCGAACTGATCTCACGGCTCTATCAGGCTGAGCTGGCGGCGCAGGAGGATCCTGAGCAGGCCAGTTCACTCTTCGCACGGCTGCGCGTGCGGATTCCAACGCTGTTTTATCTGGTGGACCAGAACGGGAACATTGTAGTCAGACCGGGTCTGGCCACTGCATCGACTGAGGTGCCGATTCGACCACCAGATCCCGAGCTCTTGCAGAAGGCACTGGCCGGCGAAATCGCGCGGCAGGTACATATGGGCAACGCGGACGTGGCCGTACCTGTACGCAACGAGGAGCAAGAGGTTGTCGGGGCGGTGCATCTGTCACAGCAGCTGACGGATGTGACAAATCGGCTGGCGGTTTTGCGGTGGACCGTGTGGGGAGCGGTAAGCGCCGGCCTGTTGGTATCGGTGTTTCTCAGCTTCGTTCTCAGTCGTTCACTTAATCAGCCCCTTGAGAGATTGACAACTGCCAGCCGCGCCGTGAATTTCGACGCCCCGCCGAGCAAGGTAGAGGAGGAAGGGCCGACGGAAGTGCGCACGCTTGCGCGTACGTTCAACGAGATGTCTGAGCGGCTGCATGAGTTGGAGCAGGGAAGAAGGCGGTTGCTGAGCTCGGTGGTGCATGAGTTGGGCCGCCCGCTGGGTGCGATCAAGGCGGCTGCCCAGGTCCTTGGGCAGAACGAAAGCAGTTCGGAGCTGGTGGTCGAACTTTCTTCCGGCATTGACGACCAGGTCGATCAGTTGCGCCGTCTCTTGGACGATCTGGCTTTGCTGGCGCGGAACGATGTACAGAATCTTGCGCTTGACATCGTCCCTACCGATGTGGGGGAGTTGGTTCTGGAAGAGTGCCGCCGCTATGACCAGCGCATTAAGGAGAAGGAGATCGAACTCGTCACGCACATTCCGCAGGAGGCGACGCAGGCGGCAGCAGACCCGATGCGTTTGAGCCAGATTGTTGGCAACCTGTTGGACAACGCCATCAAGTACACACCGAACCGAGGGCAGATCGAGATCGTGGTGGGTTCAGAGGCGGACCAAGCCGTACTGACGTTCGAGGATACGGGGCCGGGCATCGATCCTTCTGAATTTGAACGCATCTTCGACTTTCTCTATCGTTCTCCGCGCCAGGAGCGTGTCCGGGAAGGAATGGGTATCGGTTTGGCGCTCTCCCGTCGACTGGCAGAGGCGCAGAGGGGCACGCTGACCGCCCGTCAACGCGCAGCGGGTACGGGCGCCCGATTTGTGCTTTCGCTCCCAATGGAGTAACTACCAAGATTGGTCACACCATTTAAGGTAGCGTTAAAGTTGCCATAGGACTTCGTTAAGGACTCCCATCGCGCGTCCTGCTATGCTATATGGGCTAAGCAGTGTCGACGAAGAACAGTTTCCCTGATTTTTCGGGGAAGATGTTTTCAGATACAAGGAAGAATTCAAGTGCAACCGAGGACCGTGAGTCTACGAACATTTCTGATCGTGGTCGGGATCCTGACGGTGGCGTTCGTGATTGGATTGGCCGGTATCGGCAGGATAGAGATTGCGCCTGCGACGGTAGACGCCACAACGTCGCAGTACCGACCGCAAGAGTACACATACATTACGCAGGAAGAGGGACCTGATCATCCGGATCAGGCGCTTCTGTCCAACATATATGAAGAGGCAACCCAGTCGGTCGTCAGCATTCAGGTGCGGCGATCAGGGTCTCGTAGTCAGGATCCAGAGCAAGGGATGTGGGGGCAAGGCAGCGGCTGGATCTGGGATGAAGAGGGTCATATCGTGACAAATAGCCACGTAGTGGAAGGCGCGGCCGACATTTACGTGACTTTTGACAATGACATTTGGGCAAAGGCCGATCTGATCGCTCACGATCCGCAGTCGGATTTGGCCGTGCTGCAAGTGGATGCGCCTCGAGGCATGCGTCTACGGCCCCTGGAGCGAGCGGCTGCACTGCCCAAAGTCGGCCACTACACGATAGCCCTGGGCAGTCCTTTTGGCCTTGAGAATTCAATGACGCTGGGCATCGTCAGCGCGCTGGGGCGCAGCCTGCCGGTAGGGAATCCTGGCCTCGCGAATCGTTATTCGCTGCCTGAGGTAGTTCAGACTGACGCGGCCATCAATCCCGGCAATTCGGGAGGGCCGCTGCTGAACCTGAGCGGTCAAGTGGTGGGTATCAACTTCGCGATCCGGACCGAGGAGCGTTCACCCCTCGGAACCGGGGTCAACTCGGGTGTTGGCTTCGCGATACCGATTCTGGTGGCGGAGCGGGTCGTACCGGCCCTGATTGAGGACGGGGCGTATCGCTATCCATTTCTCGGAATCGCGGGCAGGACGATTACAGCGCCGGTCGCCAGTGCATTAAACCTGGATTCAGATGTTCTTGGCGTCCAGGTGAACCGGGTGTTGCCAGATGGGCCCTCGTCTGAAGCCGGTCTGCGGAACGGCGATATTATCGTAAGTATCGACGGGTTCGAGGTGCGCAATTTCGAGGACGTAATCAGCTACCTGGTGATGCAGAAGTCGCCCGGCGAGACGGTGGAGATCGGTGTACAACGCCGAGGCAGGAGCCGCACATTTGAGGTGGAACTGGGAACGCGGCCCGAAGCAGAGAGCAATAGTTCTGCACTGCAGATGATAAACAGTGCGGAGGCTATCGGGATCGCGGCAGATGAAGTGTCAGAGGAAATCGGACGTTTGGAGAGGAGTTCGGCCCGGGGCGGGATTCGGGGCGGCGTCAGAGTCTGGATCGTGACTCTGGAAGGCGATGGGCAGAGGGCTACAGTGTTAGTTGACGCCTTGAGCGGAGAAGTACTGAGCCTGGAATTGAACGGCGGCAATTGAGTAGTGGGGTTTGGCGCGCCCCTGCTTTGCCAGGGGCGCGTGCCGCCTTTTCTTTCAGCTGACAGATACTTCCTCCAATATTGCAGGTGGGGAGCCGGGTCAATGACGCCCGGCTCCTCGCTATTTCAGGGGGATCTTCATCGTTTTCAGTCATGTTTTCATTTGTCTGAATTGTGAGGCATGTGGTTATTTGGACAGGGCAGTGAACACCGCGCGCCCGTATGCAGGCGGTTGGCAATCAATTTCAACGGAATTCAGAGTCCGGAAGGAAGACCGATGACCGAGGTTGTTGGCGCAACGCATCAGTTTCACGATGCGGAATACGCTGAGGACTGGGCGCGGCGGTTCAAGCCGACGCCGGAGCGGCTACATCTTTTCGAGACAGTTCTTCAGCAGTTGCAGAGCACTGTACCGGCCGATGGTCATGTAGTCGAGCTGGGTATAGGGCCTGCCTATCTGGCGGAATATCTGCTAGCGCGCATGCCGCACATTTCCTATGAAGGGGTCGACTTTTCGGAGCCGATGCTGAAGCAGGCGGCCACGCGTCTGGCGCGGTTTGACGAGCGTGTACAGTGTCAGCAGGCTGATCTGCTGGGCGACAGCTGGGTCCGCGATCTGACGCGTCCAGCGGCGGCGATCGTATCTACCTGGGCGTTGCACGATCTGGGGGGCCAGAGTCAGACTTCACATGTGTATCGGGCCTGTGCGGCGGCGCTGCCAGTTGGTGGGATTCTGCTCAATGGTGACTTTGTAAAGCCGGACGGAACGCGCCTTCCGTTTGAACCGGGGCGGTTTCTGATCGGCCGTCATTTGGAGTTGCTCGAGGAAGCCGGATTTTCCGACAGACGCTGTCTGCATCTGTGGGAGGAGGAGCTTGAGGCGCCGACGTCGTCCCAGAACTACGCCTGCCTGCTGGGAATCAATTGAGAGAATATTTCAGGCGTGTTAAGTGACGACAGAATCATTACACGGGTCGCGGCGCTATTGCGCTTAAAGAAAAAGGATTTCCGCCGCAGGATTTCAGGAGATTTCGCAGGAGGCGGGCGAAACCAGGAGTGCCGGGAAAGGAAGAGCGATGGCTGAAGCGCCCTTTGAAGTCGAAAGAGCTCACCGCTGGTTTGGCATCGATCTGAACAACAGCACGATGGACGCGCTGGACGCCGGGCTGGTGACACCGGAATCGTGTGAGCCGTATATTCATGCGGCTCATGCCAGCTGCTATCACTGGATGCAGGTTGGAACCGTTGCCAATCATGGCCGTGGAGAGTTTGCGGTCGCGAGCGTGTATGCGGCGGCAGGGCTGGGCGAGGCTGCGCTGCGTCACGCCCGCCGTTATTTGGAGCTGATAGAAGCCAACCCCGATGCGTTGGAAGATTGGGACAGGGCTTTCGCCTATGACGCTCTGGCCAGGGCCTACGCGGCCTCCGGAGATGCGACGGCAGCACGCGAAGCCAGACAACAAGCGCAGGTTGCCGGCAATGCCATTGCCGAAAAGGAAGATCGAGAGGTTTTCCTGAACTGGTCTAAGGGCGGCAACTGGCACGGCCTGTAGAAGCGGTCACTTCAAGCGTTCTCCCGCTGCAGATGAATTGGTCCCCGTCGGCGAGGAGGGCGCCCGCTCAGATCGTTAGTTTTTCCCTCTGATTCAGGCATTCTGCCACTTCTCATACACCTGGAGCCCGCGTCGCTCGCGGATGCCGTCGCGCCATGCCTCGTTTCGGTTGTGGGTGCGCTGAAACTTGATGCGCAGGCCGGAGCTGGTCGACTCCTCGCGGCGGCTGTACCATTCTTCCAGACGCTGTTCCAACCCGTCCTGCAGTGCGGCGAATTCGTCCCAGCCGGCCCGATTGAGCTGTTCGCCGGGGTCTGAGTCCAGCTCAAAGAGATCGTGGGGGCCGTCGGGATAGCGCTTGACGAATTTGTGCTGCGGTGTGCGAATCATCCGCAAATCACCGTATTCGCCGTAGCGGGTATCGTCCCAAGTGTCGGGACCGCTGCCGTCGAGCAGGCGGGCGTAGCTGGCGCCGGCGTAGCTTCGGGTCTCGTCGAGCTCGATTCCAGCCCAGTCACAGATGGTGCTGAAGGTATCGTAATGGTCCACGCATCGCTGGCTGACGTGGCCGGGTTGCACGAGTCCCGGAGCGCGGACCATGAGCGGCACGCGTGTTGAAATCTCATACATGTTCAGGGGGCGTGTGCTGTTGCCTTTGCCCCAGAAGCCGTTCTGGCCTACTGAGCAGCCATGGTCGGATGTGTAGATGACGACTGTGTTGTCGAGGGTGCCGTCCCGCTCCAGCCGGTCCAACAGGCGGCCTACCTCGCGGTCGATTTCGGTTACGGCGGTGTAGTAGCCTATGTAGCGAGTGCGGATCTGCTGGTCGGTAGGTTGGAAGCCGCCGGCCAGACCCTCGTTGCGCTGCCAGGGATGGGGTTGGTAGGGGGGAATGTCGGTGAAGGCGGCGTCTTCGAACTGGGCGGTCAGAGCCGGGTCGTGGGTTTCGGCCTGGTAGGGTGAATGGGTTGAGATGTAGCCTACCTTGAGGAAAAAGGGCTGATCTGCCGGCGCGTTGTCGAGGAATTGGAGTGCGTGATCGGTGATGAGTGTGCTCTTGTTTCCCGTCAGTTCCCGGGGTTGGCCGTTGAGGTGGTAAGTATAGTCACCGTTGTGGGCGCCCTGCCAGCGGGGGAGGCCGAAGGCCCAATCAAAACCGGGCGGCGTGCGGTGTGAGCGACCCATGTGCCACTTGCCAGAGAGACCGCAGTGGTAGCCGGCGCCGGAGAGGAGCTGCGGCAAAGTCACTTCCCCGGCCAGCCAGTCGTGGTCACCGATGACCGGTTCGGCCTCCTGAAGCCAGTCGTGGATGCCTACTTGCGAGGGCGTGCGGCCGGTCATGAGACAGGCGCGAGCGGGTGAGCAGACGGGGCAGGGCGTGAAGGCATCGGCGAAACGGGCGCCCTCAGTTGCGAGCCGGTCCAGGTTGGGTGTCTGCAGTTCGCTGTTGCCGTAGCATCCGTTGGCCCACTGCCCATGGTCGTCGGTCAAGAAGAGGAGGATGTTGGGACGGGCCATTTAAATTTTCCTGTGGGATTGGACGGTCGTGCTGAGTTCTCGAAGGTGGAGTTTTGGCGGTCGAGGCTGATTCTTACATTACCCGGGAGGAAATACCCGTTCCACACGACCTGGCCGAATTCCCTCAAGAATTCGCCGGATCTCAGGAATCAACTCCAGTAGTTCCTTCAAGCGTGAACGCGACGGGCGTAGAACCACAACCGCAATGTCGAATTGTTGCAGCGGCTGCTGATTCGGAATGTTGTTATCCAGTGTCACAAGAACATCAAAATGGTTTTGGGCGACACGCAATAGGGCACCATTCTTGAGACCCTTCCAGCCCCGGTACTCGACAGTCTCTACTGTCAACCCACCGGGAAAATGCTTCCTGAAGTGAATGTCAATGTCCTCGTCAAGCAGGACTCGCATTTTCTGTCCGCAAGTGATCTATCGCCTCGGGGGAGTAGTCAAGATAAGATTCAACTTGCCAGCGTTCGACTGTGGGAAAGGACTCCAAGAATTCACCGATTGAAGCCCCTCCTGTGAGATAGTCCACCAGCGTTTGGACTGGAACTCGCGTGCCGGCGAATACCAAATCTCCGCTATGGACATCGGGATCACGGGAGACCACTTTCGCTAACTCTATGCTATTGCGATCTTTGGTAGCCATTGAACTAATCTTCCCTTGAAAGCTCCATCTTTCAACACACGGACTGCGTCTTCTTTCTTCGTGAAACGGAATCAGTTGCTGCCGAAGGCAGAACTCATGCGGATCGTTTGTGAGTGGCTGCAAGCGCTCGTTGCCATTGCAATACCTAGGCAACAGAGTTTTCCAGCGTCAGACCGTCGATGATTATACGAGTCAGGTCGCCGTTCTTCAAGGTGAACTCGTCCGGCGGTACGATGCCGGTGCCGGTCATCAGCAGGGCGCCATGTGGGAAAGTCATCTCGCGCATCAGGTATTCGGCCAGATCCGGAAAGGTGCGCTTCATTTGGCTGGTGGAGGTTTCACCGGCGAATGCGATTGCTCCGTTGCGCTCGATTTCCAGGTTTATTGCAAGATCGGTCAGGGCGTCGGCGGGAGCCAGGCGGATGCCGGGGCCGACCGCGGCCGAGCCGTCGTAGGTCTTTGCCTGGGGCAGGTAGAGGGGGTTTGCGCCCTCGATGTCGCGGCTGGACATGTCGTTACCGACGGTGTAGCCGACGATATGCGCAGCGGCATTGATGACGAGGCAGAGCTCGGGCTCGGGCACGTTCCAGGTGGTGTCGGCGCGGATGCGAACTATCTGGCCGTGGCCGACGGTGCGCCAACCTACCTGCTTGAAGAAGATCTCCGGGCGTGCGGCGTCGTAGACCTGTTGATAGACGTCGGAGGCTGTTTCTGATTCGGCTTTGCGGGCGTCACGGCTGCGGAGATAGGTGACGCCGCTGCCCCAGACTTCCTGGTGGTCGTCGAGCGGCGCAAGCAGGGCGCCGCAGGCCTCTTCGTCCGTCGCCAATTCGGTCAGGAGCGAGGACAGTCGACTTTCGGGGAGGGCCAACAGCGTGCTGAGCGTCACGCCGGCGGGCAACAGCTTTCCATCGACTGCCCAGCACGGCCCGGCAGATGTACTGTGTCGGGTGAGATACATTTACGCTTGCTCCTTCTCGGTTGTACGGGTTGCGGTTGCCGGGCTATCCGTTGCTCTTCTTCCACTCCTCATACTCGGCCCAGCCTTCATCATTTAGCGGGTAGTACTTGCTGAGAGCACCGCCTTCGGCCAGCTTGATGCGGCTGAAGACCTCCCACTCTTCGTGCTCGAGTGTGTGCTCAAGTACGAGGGGGATCATCTGCCGGGGTACGACGACGGCGCCGTCGTCGTCAGCGATTATGGCGTCGCCCGGCAGGACGAGCACATTGCTGATGTTTACGGGCACGTTGAGGCCCCAGGGGAAGAGTTCGGCCTGGGAGGCATAGTTGGGTGTGAAGCCGACGGTCCAGAGGGGCACGCCGATCTGCTGGATGTTGGGCCAGTCGCGAACGCAGCCGTCGACGACGATACCTGCGCCGCCGCGGCCTTTGAAGTAGGTTGCGAGCATTTCGCCGACGCAGCCTGTATAGCGGCTGGCGAAGGCCTGGATGACGAGCACGTCGCCGTTTTCGACGGTCTCAAAGACAGCCCACAGCGCGCCGCGTTTTTCGGCGCCCTCCTGGGCCGCGCCGGAAAAGACGTCTTCGCGTTGGGGCATGAAGGCCAGTGTGACGGCAGGGCCCACAACTTTGGCGCCGGGCGTACGGGGAAGCGGCCCCTGGATGAAGGTGTGGCGGATGCCGAAGCGGTGCATGGTGGCGCTGGCAGTGGCTGTGCTAACCTGCCGCAACTGCTCGATCAGCTCCGGCTGCGGGCGGGTGACGGGGCCGCCGTCGATGGGCAAGGGTACGCCGGCAGATGGGACCTCGATGGCCGCGTAGTCGTGGGTGGGTCTGCTCATAATGCGGGGTCCTCTGCTGCGTGAATCCGGATTGACTGACAGGACGCGCACCGCTCTTCTTGGGGCGCGATGGTTTTCTGATGGTATGCGAAGAAGTCGATTCCCGCAAACGGGAAGGGTATCGTGAAGGTGGCGAATGTGAGTGCCTGCCTGAGCTGTGATTAGAAGGGGTCTACTGGACTCTCAGGGATGGGTGAGCCTCCGGCGGGCGTAAGATCCCGTATCCCGGTGGAACGGTCAACAGGTTAACTTTGAGCTGCGGACCGTTCGTCAGGGAATCGTCCCGTTCCTGAATTACCGATTCGATTGAGAGTGCGCGATCCCGTGTGCTACAATGACGGCAGATTCGCAAGGCCATTCGGCCTTCTGTAAAGATTGAGAGAACTGTTCACCGTGCCCTTGAATCTCCCCTCGACCTTCGCTTTCAGCCAGTCGAGTCTGCAATCCTATGTGAGCTGCCCGCGTCGATTCTGGCTGGCATATGTGGAGCAGCTCAAGTGGCCGGCGCTGGAGGCCGCGCCGTACGACGAGCACGAAGAGCTGCTGAGATTGGGCTGGCAGTTTCATCAACTGGTCGAACGGGCGGAAGCGTCTATGCCGACCGATCCGCTGGCGGAAGGTTTGGAATATCCTCTGGATGAATGGTTTGAGAGTTATCTGCGCCACCGGCCGGCCGATCTGCCAACTGAGGTTGTTGAAGTGGAGCGCGAGTTGAGCGCGCCATTGGCGGTGGAAGCAGGCCAGTTCCGGCTGGCTGCACGCTACGATTTGATCGCAGTGGGCGGAGAGGGAGCAGACCGCCGGGCGGTAGTTCTCGACTGGAAGACGAACAAGCGGGTGACGCGGCGTTCGAACTTACAGCAGCGGATGCAGACGCTCGTGTATCCTTACGTGCTGGTGGAGGCGAGCGCGGGCCTGCCGTGGGGTCCGTTGGCACCTGAGCAGGTGGAGATGCGCTACTGGTTTACAGCGGCGCCGGCTGAGGCAGTCTCTTTCGGCTACAACAGCGAACGTCATGCGGCGAATCGTGCCAGGCTCGAGCAGTTGTTGAACGAGATTCTCAATGGGGATAGGGAGAGGGACTTTCCCAAGGTGGCCGATACGGAGGAGAATCGGAAGAGATTTTGCGGCTACTGCATCTACCGTTCGCGCTGCGACCGGGGCATCGCTGCGGGTGACCTGGACGAGTACGACGAGGAGGAGTTTGCGGAGGAGGACCTGGAGAGGGCGCTGGAGTTTTCGCTGGAAGAGATACAGGAGCTGGCTTTCTAGGTGGAATTCGCCGAAACTCAAGATGAAGGTGAGAGTTTTCTTCTTGTATTGGACGCCGGCGGTAAGACTGTCAGTTTAACAGTTGAGCATGCAGGTGAGCATATTTATGTCTCGAAACATTCCTCTGGGCAGGTTTCCGATTAGCGCGGAGGGTTGATTTAGAGACGTACGGAGGCCCAATGTTAACGAGACTACAAGTGTCCGGCTTCAAAAACCTGGTCGACGTCGATGTCCGCTTTGGCCCCTTTACTTGTATCGCAGGCGCGAACGGGACGGGAAAGTCCAATCTGTTTGATGCGATACAGTTTCTGGGCAGGCTTGCCAGCGATACTTTCGTGGATGCCGCTGCGTCGATTCGGGCCGACGAGGATAAGGGATCATCTGTTCAGAGTCTATTCCATCGCATTGGCAGCGAATACGCGGACAGCATTTCTTTCACTGCGGAGATGATTGTTCCGGACACAGGTGTAGACGACTTGGGCCAGGAAGCAAAGGCCACGTTCACTTTTCTGCGATACTCCTTGGAACTGGCCTATCAGGTTGACGGGGGTCTGCCGTATTCTGGCTCCTTTGAGCTAATGCAAGAGAGCTTGGAACACATCAAATTGGGCGAGGCGTCTAGACACCTCAGGTTTCAACATAGCGCTAAGGATTGGCGGAATTCAGTTGTGAAGGGTCGTAGGGCAGCGCCATTCATTTCAACCGTCGAGCACGAGGGGCAAAGAGTCGTCCGTTTGCACCAAGACGGCGGCAGCAGCGGACGTCCCCAGTCTTTCTCGGCGAAAAACCTGCCTCGCACAGTACTGTCAACCGCCAACGCGCTTGAGAGTCCTACGGCTCTGCTTGCACGGAGGGAAATGCAGTCTTGGCGACTGCTCCAATTGGAGCCGTCGTCGCTGCGCAAACCTGACGAGTTCATGACACCCCCGGGAATGCGGCCTGATGGGTCCCACTTGCCTGCTACGCTCTATTCATTGGCGAATACTGTGAACCAGGAGAATTCTGACAGTGGTGACACTTGGGTATATGAACAGATCGCTTTGAGGTTGTCCGACCTGATCGATGATGTCTACGAGGTCAGTATTGACCGAGACGAGAAGAGGCAGTTGCTGACCCTGCAAGTACAGGACAAAAATGGAACGACCTATCCCGCCCGTTCTTTGTCCGACGGCACATTACGATTTCTGGCACTAGCAGTTTTGGCGCTTGATCCCACAGCCCTTGGCGTCATGTGCCTGGAGGAGCCGGAAAACGGAATCCATCCTGGCCGCATTTCGGCCATGTTGGAGTTGCTTCAAGACATAGCGGTCAACGTCCACAAGCCCGTCGCTGCTGATAACCCATTGCGCCAAGTGATTGTCAATACTCATTCCCCCGGGGTCGTAAACCTGATTCCTCCCGATAGCTTGCTGATCGCCGAGACAGAACAGGCAATCCACAACAGCAAGCGCTTTCAGAAAGCCGCGTTCAGATGGCGTCCGAACACTTGGCGCAGCAAAGCTTCGCCCGAAGACAGTCCTGTGATAATGGGACGCCTGCTGCCATATTTGAGTCCGATCCCGGAAAGAGGCGGTCAACTCGGGTTGCCAATCGAGAATACGGATTTGTACTGAGGATGGATGGTTTTCGGTATACGTTAGTCACAGATGGCAGTAGCGACAGAGCCTTGATTCCAATTTTGAATTGGCTGCTCATAGAGAATGGGGTAGGTCGACCTATTCAGCCTGCATGGGCAGATTTCAGTGTGCTTTCCCTTCCTGACAGAACAAGACTGGTGGACCGAATCAGACTGGGGCTAGTTTACTACCCCTGTGATCTCCTTTTCGTTCATCGGGACGCCGAAAGAGAGTCCCGCGAGAGTCGGGTACAAGAGATTGATGAGGCGGTAGCTTGCTTGCCAGAGGAATTGTCACCAAAGTATGTTTGCGTAATCCCTATAAGGATGCAGGAAGCATGGCTATTGGTTGATGAAGCTGCTATCAAGGCAGCAGCTGGGAACAAGGGATATGCAGGACGGTTAGAAATGCCTGTAGTCAGCCGTCTTGAAAGATTGGCCGATCCAAAAAGTGTCTTGAACGACTTACTCAGACAAGCCTGCGACCTCAACAGACGGCGGCAGAGGAGCTTTCGCGTGGCAAAACACGCTCGCCTCGTCACAGAGTTTATTGATGATTTTTCGCCGTTGAGACAGCTTAGCGCTTTTGCGGCTCTGGAAGAAGAGATCAGCAACGCGATTAAGGAATACAAGTGGTACCTCTGACCTTGTACGTCGAACTCCTCTAATCATATTGCTTACAATGCCTCCCCAACCCTGGATCCTGAGACCTCAAATTGAACCTTCGCCGGCGCTGCGGGCTGCGGTGGGCGGGCATCCGCTGGTGGCGCGGTTGCTGGCGCAGCGGGGGATCGAAACTGCGGAGAAGGCGCTGCCTTTTCTGGACAGCAGGGCGTACGCGCCGGCGCCCCCTAGTGCGCTGGTCGGTTTGGATAGAGCGGCGGAAACGTTGATCGATGGCGTCAGGCAAGGCAGGAACTTTCTCGTCTGGGGGGACTTCGATGTGGACGGCCAGACGAGCACGACGCTGCTGGTGGCGGCGCTGCAGGAGCTGGCGGGGACGCAGCGGGTGCGCTTTCACGTGCCGGACCGCTTCAGTGAAGGTCACGGCATCAAGCCCTCGAAGCTGGAGGAGTTGCTCAAGGATGCGAGCTTTAAGCCGCATGTGCTGCTGACGTGCGACACGGGCATCGGCGATGGGGAGGGGATTGGCATTGCCAAGGATGCCGGGCTGACGGTCGTCGTTACGGACCACCATGATTTGCCGGCTGAGTTCGAGGACGTGGAGCCGGGCGCGGAACCCCCATGTGGTGAACCGAGCGAAGTTGCCGGCGAGCAGAGCGTGCGGCGGGCGGACGCGATAGTCAACCCCAAGTTCCTGCGCGCCGATGATCCGCTGCGCACGCTGCCCGGTGTGGGCGTGGCCTACAAATTGGTGCAACGGCTGTACGAGCTGGCTGGTGACCCAGACGGAGCGGCCCAGTTCCTGGACCTTGTTGCACTGGGCATTGTTGCCGACGTGGCCGAGCAGCAGCACGACACGCGTTACCTGCTTCAGATCGGGTTGGACAGGCTGCGGCGGACGGACCGGATCGGTCTGAAGGCGTTAATGGAGAGTGCCCGGCTGTCGCCGGAAAGCGTTGACGCGCAGGCAATCGGTTTTCAGATCGGTCCGCGCATGAACGCGTTGGGACGGTTGGATGATGCGACTGTGGCGGTGGAGTTGCTGACGACGGAAGACGCGATCCGCGCCGGGCAGTTGGCGGCGCAGATGGAGCGGCTGAACAATGAGAGGCGGCTGCTGACCAGCCAGATTACGCAGACGGCGTTCGACATGCTGGAGCGGGAGCCGGTACTGCTCGACTTCAATGCGATTGTCGTGGCAAATCCCAACTGGCATGCCGGGATCATCGGCATCGTTGCGGCGCGTCTGGTTGAGGAGTACCACAGGCCGACAGTACTACTGTGCAGCCCGCCCGGTGAGCCGGCGCGGGGGAGCGCCCGCAGCACCAGCGGCGTGGATATCGGCGCCTCGATCGCGGGGTGTGGGGAGCTGCTGATGCACCATGGCGGGCATCCCGGCGCGGCTGGTGTGACGCTGGACGCCGCCAACATTGACCGTTTTCGACGTGAGTTGAGCCGGCAGGTGGAGAAGCACAGAATTGATGCAGGGCCGGAAGGTCTGCACATTGACGCGGAGCTGCCCTTCTCCGAGGTTAGCCTGTCGCTAGCGGAGGAGATAGAACGGCTGGCACCCTTCGGCAACGGCAACCCGCAGCCCAGATTTGTAAGCCGGGGCCTGACGGTGATCCAGGACCGGCGGATTGGGCGGGACGGCGCCCACCGGAGGCTGCTGTTGCAGGATAGGGAGGAGAGGAGACAGACCGCGGTCTGGTGGCGGAGCGCGGATGTGGACCTGCCGGGCGGCGCCTTAGACATTGCCTATACGCTGGGCGTAAACGAGTATCGCGGGGAGCGGTCGTCGCAGTTGACGATGGAGGCGGTGCGGTCGGCGGAAGAAGTGGAGGCGGCGGGCTTCGTTGACGCGCAGGCGCGAGAGTGCGTTCTCCAAGACTTGCGCCGCGAACGTGTGTCTGCAGCCGATCTGCCAACTGTTGACAACGCAGTCTGGTTTGCGGAGGGTACTCGCTTGGGCCGCGTTCCCTACCGGTCGCGGCTGGAGGCGGCCCGGGCGAAGACGGGACTGCCGCTGGTTCTGTGGAGCAGTCCGCCGTCGCCGGAGCTGCTGCGCTGGCTGGTGGAGACGGTGGCGCCGTCCGAAATATATCTGATCGGCCGCGACACGGCAGAAGCGCAGCCGGACGCTGTATTGAAGCAGGTAGCAGGGATGGCAAAGTGGTCGATGCAACCCAGCGCGAATGGGTCCGGGGGCGGAGCAGCACAGGACAGCAGGCTTCCGATTGACAGGCTGGCGGCCCGCATCGGTGTAACAGAGAAGATCATTCGCTGCAGTCTACTCTGGTTGGACAAGAAGGGGCTGCTGCGATTGCAGGGGTGGGAAGAGGGCGACGTCGCACGCGTAGTGCAGGGGGACGGGAGCGAAGGCGACGGCGACGAGCGTACGTTACTGCAGGAAGAGTTGAAGGAGCTGCTGGCGGAGGTGCGAGCTTACAGGCGATTCTTTCAGCGGGCGCCGGCGGGGGCGCTCGGGCTGGACGCGGTAGTGCAGTGATCGGCGGTCAGTGGCGCAGGATGACTGAGATGAGGCCATTTTGGCATCCGGGGGCGGCTGTTCGGACAAAAACCCTATTCAAGTTGGACGCTTCCGCAAGGGATGCCGGGTTCTCCCTCGGCTTCGACTTTGACGCTATAGGCGCCGGGGCTGGCCGCGGGATTCAGGTTGACATCGAGTTCGACGCGGACAAATTCGTTTGGTTGCCACATGGTGGGCGGGAAGACGGACAGGACATCGCCGGCGTGTTCCAGGGAACGTCCCCAGATCTGGCCATCGTCTGACTGGACCAGAGCGTAGAGCGGGGGCGCCTCGCTTACTTCTTCGAATGTTCTCAACCACAAACGCAAATGGACCCAGCCGCTGGGCGGATGGTATAAGACGTCGCGAGCGGCGACGACCGGGGTGATGTTCTCGCAGGCGGCGAGTTCGACGCCGGGGAAAAACTGAACCTGCGGAAGGACCGCGGTCTCAGACAGTGCGGGCAGGGTCTTATACCTGTAACGGACGGCATATCCTCGCATCTCAACGCCAGCCGGGTACTGCACGGTGACGAGAGGGAATCTCCCATCCAGCCAAGATTGGACCAGCCGCTGATCATCGACGCCGGCGAGATGGCTTTGGACCAACCAGAGAGTGTCTGCGCCACTGGCCGCAGCCAGCTCCTGCAGATGGTCGGCGATGATGGTGTCGTCCTGCTCGGAGTTCAGTGGGCCTTTGAAGTTTCCGTAGACGGGCATCTCTGCCGTCTCGGGTTGCTGGCGCAAGTACCAGTCGAGGGCGGGGAAGAGGAAGTAAGGGTGGACAAGCGCGGCGGAGAGCGTGTGCGGGCTGTGCCGTTGATACGCGCTGATATAGTCGGCGGCGGCGCGCCAGTTCTCGCGAAAGAGCGGGGGCGTCCAGAGGACGGGCAGCGATGCGGCGAGGAGGACAAGGGCGGCGAGGCCGCTGAGGGCTCCGACAGAGGGTTGCCAGCGTCCAAGCGCGCTCACACCGCGGCCGGCGGCCCAAAGGACGAAGGGTGCGAGGAAGAGGAAGTAGCGATCTTCACGGAAGATGGCAGCGTTGGTGGCGAGCAAGGCGCTGCCGATCAGCAGGGGCGCGCCGACCCAGAGCCAGAGGAACGGGCGCGTGTCGCGGTCGCGGTCTCCGGGGAGGACCAGGCCGGCGAGGACGAGCAGGGCGAAGAAAAGGATTGCGGCGGTACGGACTGACGAGGGCCAGCCGCTATACCAGACGGTGAAGATGTGCAGCTGGCGCCAGAGGTTTGGCAAGAAGTCGGCAAAGGGGGCGCCGGGCGTGCTCGATGCGCTGTTGACGGTCCAGGCGCTGCGGGCCAGTGGCAGGAAGAGGAGGATGACAAACGCGAAGGCGGCGACGGCCTCGAGAATGTAGCGTCTGTTGAAAGTGTTGAGGCGGCGGGCGAGCAGAAATACGGTCAGTCCGAGGCCAGGTAGGAAGAAGGCGGCGTAGAGATAACTGTATAGCGCGAAAACCAGTGCGGCCGCGAGACCGAACCAGCAGAGAGTGCGGGAGGCTGTGGAGCTCCGCCCAAGTGAAGCCGGCTGCGGAGAAAAGTGATCGCGGGCAGCGACGAGGAAGAAGGCGGCCCAGACGATCGCGGCGGCTGCGGGCAGAAACATGCGCAGCTCCTGGCTGTACCAGACCAGGACAGGTGCGAGCGCAGTGAAGGCGCCGGCAAGCAAGGCGGTGGCGCGTCCGCTGAGCCGGGTTACAAGGCGAAGGACCCCCCAGACCAAAAGAATACCGATCAGAACGCCGAAGATGCGCAGAGCGGCGTCGCGTTCGGCGACGCCAAACCAGCTGAGAAATGTCTGCCAGTAGTGGAGCGCGAGATAGTAGGCGGGCGGATGTTTGTCTCGGAGCAGCTGGAATGTGCCCGGCCAAATGTGGGCGGGGCCGAGCCTTGCCCAGTCGAGCGAGACGGCTTCGTCGAACCAGATGCTGTGATATTCCAGGCGCCAGAGTCGGGGCAGAGCCGCCAGGAGGAGGACGAACAGTTCGGGCAGGGAGGTGGTCCGGAGGCGCCGACGGAGCGCTGTGAGACGCGCGGCCGCCATGGCAATGCGGCCCCTGGGGGATGATATGAGGAGGGTCACTGTGGTCTTTGTTGCGTTGTCATGCTGTGGGCTGGGAGGCAGCCGCCACACGCCGCAACCGGTTGGCCAGGACTGAGCGGAAGGTTACTGCTCCGATAACGATGGCTCCGCCGAGCAGCGCAAGGGGCGTAGGAATCTCGCCGATGAAGAGAAGGACCCACAAGGGATTGAGAACCGGTTCCAAGGTCTGGATGAGGACGGCTCCCACCGCGGTCAACTCTTTGATAGCGAGGGCGATGAGAATCGAAGGGAGACCGATCTGAAAGACGCCGAGAAAGAGCATGCCAGCCCAGTCGGCCGCGGTCGGCGCGGCTCCGAAGAGGAAGGGGAGGCCGAGGAGCGCAGCGAGGACGTTGCCAAGCAGGACGGTTTCGATGGTGGACGAGTCCTTTTGTTTGCGCATGAAGAGGAGAAACCAGGCGAAGGTCAGGCCGGCAAGGAGGGCAAAGAAGTTGCCAACCGCACCTCCGGCGCTGAGCCCGTCGCCGTAGAAGCAGAGGAGCCCCACTACAATTGCCGCGAGGGCAAGCCAGTCCAGCTTGCTCACGGCCTCGCGGAGATAGTGAATGCCGAAAAAGGCTACGAATACCGGTGCGGTGTATTGGATGAAGATGGCGTTGGCGGCAGTGGTTTCACGGGCAGCGATGATGAAGGTGGCCTGCGCGGCGACAAGAGCGACGGCCCCGCCAAGTTGGGGAAGCGACCAGTGGAAGTTGAACCGGGGCTTCGAGTGCCGCGTGTGCGAACCGGTCGATTGGTCCCGACGCGAGGCCAGGAACGGTCGTGCCATGAAGAGAGCGATTGTCAGGGCAGCAAAGGCGCCGCGGACTCCCAGCAAGGGTAGATGCGCAACGGATATTACCTTGATCAGAAGTCCACTTGTGCTGAAAAATATGGCTGTCAGAGCCATGCAGTAGATCGCTTTACGGTGACTCATGGGTGGAGTGGTCTATGGCTGGTGGTCAGTGAACAACGGCGCGCAGCGGAACGTAACTTTCGGGCCCACTGTTGCTCGTGGTCCTACCGGGTGGTGAATGCGTAGCGCAGGGTGACGCCAAGTATGTAGTAGGCGGCCAGGACGGAGCCGCGGAGCGTTCCGCTGACTTTGGACTGTCCGGCGCGACGGGGGGCGAAGCTGACCGGTACTTCCAGGATAGGGACGCCCCTGCGGGCGCATTTTACCATCATTTCGGTGGGCCAGCCGAAGGTCATTTCCTGCATTTGGAGTTCTTGCAGTAGGTCACGGCGGATGGCGCGGTAGGGGCCGAGGTCGGTAACGGCCACCTTGTAGAGTTGACGCATGAGCGCCGATGTGAGCCAGTTGCCGAAGCGCTGATGGGGGGGCATTGCGCCGGGCAGGATGTCGCCGAGCACACGTGAGCCGAGCACGAGGTCGGCCTGTCCTTGTTGAACTGGGAGGAAGAGCCTAGGCATTTCGGCGGGCAGTGAGCTGAAGTCGCCGTCGAGGAAGAGGAGAATGTCTCCGGTGGCGGCGGCGACACCGGCGGCGCAGGCGTATCCGTAGCCCCGCCGCGGCTCAACCACGACGTGTGCACCGGCATCGGCGGCAAGAGGACCTGTGCCATCGGTGGAGCCGTTGTCGGCGACGATGACGCGGGCAACGGGCTGCGCCGCGGCCTCGCGTACGAGTTGCGGGATGTTGCCGGCCTCGTTCAGGGCTGGGATGATGACGTCGACGTCCATTGGGTGGTCAGGAAGCGGCTGGTGGCTGGGGCTCGCTCGGGACGGGAATTCAGTTCGACGGACAGACGCTGGAGTTCATCGGCACTGTCGATATCATACCACTCCGGCAGCAGATCGACGCGCAGGCCTTCTGCGGCGGCGATGGCCAGTGTGTCGCGCAGGACGGTTGGCGTGGACATTTGGACGTCAGTAACGAGGCGGCCGGGCGGCCTTTTGACGCCGATCAGGTAGTAGCCGCCGTCGGTGCAGGGGCCGAACACGGCGTCGACGCAGGGATCGTCCAGACGTCGAAAGGCGGAGCACAGCAGGTCCGGGGGCAGAGTGGGACTGTCGCTATTGATGGCGGCGACCTGGCGATGGCCGCGGTTCAGAGCGACGGAGAGGACGTATTGGAGGCGGTCGCCCAAGCGTTCAGGCCGGCGGAGGGGAGGCGCTTGTTGGGGTACGTCGGACAGAGAGCCCGAGGCAGCTTCAGGCCGAGTGCCGGAAGCCGCGGACGGCGGGCCTTGCTGTGGGATCAGCAGGAAGTCGGGCGCGAGCTGGCGAAAGAAGTCTCGGGCGGCAGCCGGAGTATAGGCGATTCCGGGAATGAAAGCTTCCTGTTGGGCGGCGACCCTCACGGTTGCCAGGATATCCAGGAGGAAACAGTGATACAGTGACGCTGCGGAGCCTTTGGTGAGGGGCGGGACGAGGCGGGTCTTGGCGCGTCCGGCGACGGGCTGTTTCGCCATGACGAGCAGAGCGCGGCGGGCGGCTTTGGCGGCGGACGGTTGCAGGTCTGGGTGGTCGTCGGGCAGGGACCGGGCGTCGGGCGCGTTATGTACGCAGTCCCTCGATTGCTCCGTCTCTTCGCCGCCAGGGTTCAATCTCCCGCCTCCCGTACGGCGGCCAGTCCGTGGCGCAGTGCGCCCCGTTTTTCCCAGGCCTGGCGGATGGACAGGTAGGAGATATAGGTGTAACCGCCGGCATAGAGTGAGAGCCAGGGGAAGAGCCACCAGAAGCCATTGAGAAGACTGTACACCAGGAGCGCGTTTGCGTAAAGGGCGAGGACGATTTCGGCCCAGACTGTGGGATCGCTGGGCAAGACGTAGGTGCTGGTATGCCAGTCCTTGCCGGCGCGGGTGACTGCGAACTTTGGCGTACGCTTGAAGGCGCTGCGGACGCCGAGAAGCGCCTCAAAGACGGCGCGGCTATTGTTGACGGAGAGCCCTGTTCCCAGCCCCAACAACACAAAGAGCCGGCGAATCCGCTGACGGACGGAGACGCCTTGGCTTTGCATGGCGGTCCAGTACATGAGCGGAGGGCCGATGGCGGTGAGGGAAAAGAGGGAGGCGATTCTCAGTGCCGGGCTGAAAGAGGACATCATCGGCAGCAGGAAGAGCAGGTTGAGGAGCATCAAGGGATGGACGGCGTAGCCGGTCAGATGGGCGATGCCGAGCAACTTGCGCCACAGAGGTTGCCCGGAGCCGAGGACGGCGATTGAGAGTTTTCTTGCCGTCTGCATACTGCCCTTGGCCCAGCGGAACTGCTGCCGCTTGAAGGCGTCGACAGAGACGGGGATTTCTGCGGGCACGATCACGTCCGCCAGATAGGCGACGCGCCAGCCGCACAGTTGTGCCCGGTAGCTGAGATCGAGATCTTCGGTGAGCGTGTCCTCTTGCCAGCCTCCTGCCTCGTCCATGCAGGAGCGGCGCCAGAGGCCGGCAGTGCCATTGAAGTTGAGCAGTGCCCCCAGTTCGTTGCGGGCCCGCTGTTCGACGACGAAGTGGCCGTCGATGCCAAGGGACTGGGCGAGAGTCAGTCGGGAGACACTGGCGTTGAGATGTCCCCAGCGGGCCTGGACGCAGCCGACCTCGGGATCATCGAAGGGGGAGATGGTTCGCTGAAGAAAGTCGGAAGGGGGCACGAAATCGGCGTCGAAGATGGCGATGAATTCGCCGCGAGCATGGGCGAGCCCATCGCGCAGGGCGCCAGCCTTGTACCCTTTGCGGTCAGTTCGGTGGTATTGGGAAATGTCGATGCCGTTGCGCCGGTGGAAAGCGATGCTGCTGGCGATGATCTGGCTGGTATCGTCGGTGGAGTCGTCTAGAATCTGAATCTGGAGCCGGTCTGCGGGCCAGTCGAAAGCGGCGACCGCGTCGATCAGGCGCCGCACGACGTGCCGTTCGTTGAAGACCGGGAGCTGAACGGTTACGGAAGGGTAGTCCCGAATGTCGGGAGGCGGCGGCGGTTCCGCATCGAAGAGGGTTCGCCGGGCGATGAGGGTCAGCAGCAGCGCCTGCAGGCCATAGATGGCGAGAAGAGATGCGCCTATGATGTAGATAAGTTGCAGAACCGTCATACGCAGATTTCAGCCTTCAGTTTGCCGTCTCCGACTGCAAAGTCAGTACTCGCTCGGGGCAAGGAGGCGGCTGCAGGAGTGTGTTTCGATCTCTGTGCTCATGACCTTGTGCCCTGATCGCGCCTTCCTCGGAGTCAGACCATGCGCAGGTATCGGACCATGTTACCAGATAGGGCCGCGCGGGGGTTCTCCCAGCCGCCGCAGGAGCAGGCTGTCCAAACCCCAGGCACGACCGGACTGGGTCAGGGCCGTCACCAGGGCCGATACGGTGAGCAGCACATAGGTCCATATCCACTCATGGCCGCCGAGATAAGCCAGGAACAGATTGAAGAAAAACAGTGCTGCGCCGACGGCAGCCAGAGGCGTGAAAAGGCCGACCAGAAGTCCGAGGCCCAGTAGCAGCTCGCCGACCAACTGAAAAACCGCGAAGAGGCCGGGCACCTGGAGTATTGTGCCGTTGATGATTGCCCGATAGAAAGCGGGCCCGCCGCCATTGTCGTTAAAGAGATAGTTGAAGAGACCGACGATGCCGTCGGCCGTGTAGATTCCGTCCTGCAGGTTTTTGAACCAAGTGACGACCAGTATCACTCCAAGAGTAATGCGTAGAATGGCGACAGCCTGCCGCATTCTGTTTTCTACCTGACCCATGTCAATGCTCCTATTGATATGTGATGTTTGATCATCGTTGTTCAGCCCGGCGCTGCAGCGCCTGTGGAAGTTCCATCTGGTTGCGGCTGCCGGTGGCTCAGCAGACCCACGGCGCGGTCGGTCAGAAAAACGCCGAGCAGCATCGCGAGGGTGGTGGTCATGCTGCCCAGGCTGAGGAGGGGGACGCCGACCAGGGAGTGGCCCAGGTTGCAGCCGCCGGAAATGCCGGCGCCGACGCCCATGAGCAGACCGCCGGCGGCCAACTGTGAATAACGGGCAGACGTTTCGCCTCTGGCCCAGAAAGTGCCGGCCGTGCGGGCGGCGATGAAAGAGCCGGGCAGAAGAGCGATGAGTGCCACGGGAATCCACAGATTTCCCATCTCGCCTCCGCCCAGCAGGGATTCGTAGAGCGTGGTGGGCACGCGTGACGTGCCGAAGGTATAGTTGGCGCCTCCGGCGCGGGCCAGGAGCCAGACCAAGCTGGTGAAGAGGCCAACGGACACACCAACGGGCAGCCAGGTCCAGTAGTCGCCCTGCTGGGGACGGGGGCTGCGCCAGAGGAATAGTGCGGCTGCGGCCAGCAACACCAAAAGCAAGCCAATGCCCAATGTTGAGCCGAGCAGATTCAGAAGCGTCGTTGCCATTCCTCCCGTCACCACAGGATTCTCATTCAATGCGATCCGCAGAGTGTTGAGTGGTCCGCGCCAAGCGAGCAGATCACCGATTGTCCAGGTTGCCAGTCCGACGAGCGTGCCAAGCATACCGTGGCCGAGTTTGTAGAAGATGCCGGTCACGCAGGTGGATGCGATCACCATGCCAGCGCCGAAAACGAGGCCGCCGACGAGGTTCGCCTGCCAGGCCCAGGGCGCTACCCACGGCGTTATCCAGCCGAGGGCAATCATCCCCTGCACGAGGGGGATGGCGATGAGCAGCGTAAGCA
The DNA here is from genome assembly GCA_009838625.1 of Caldilineaceae bacterium SB0664_bin_27. Taxonomy (GTDB): domain Bacteria; phylum Chloroflexota; class Anaerolineae; order Caldilineales; family Caldilineaceae; genus Bin5. Next base: position 5,747 of record VXRG01000182.1, on the reverse strand, counting down.
GATAGGCGCGGAACAGGTCCAGTTGCGGCGGCCGCCTGATCAGGCCGCGCAGGGTGCTGTGAAAGCAGAAATCACCTCTTTCGAGGAGGTAACCGAGCGCCAGACCGGCGGCAAGGGCCAGCAGGATGGTCATGCGACAGAGTTCCGTTTGCGATTTTCTGTTGCCGGTTGGAGCAGCCGCCAGCCAACCAACAACTGTTTAGCAGCCAATCTCTCCTGGCAGGGCATGGAAAACATTGCGCAGACAGAGAGTGACAGTTCCATAGACCGGTTCGCGACTTCAGTTCCTACTTCTCAGCCCATCCAGCCCCCATACGCGGCCGGCGCCTGTTACAAAGAAAAGCCCGTGCCACATTGCAAGCATGGCGTAGCTCCAGGGCCATTCGCCGGGCACCTCCAGGAGGCCAATGCCGAGGTTGAGAGCGAGGCCCAAGCCCAGCAGTGCGCCGAGGCGGGTGAATGCGCCGGCAAGCAGACTGAGGCCAACGAGCAGCTCCGCCAGGAAGATCATCCAGGCGAAGAGCGTAAAATTTGGCAGAACCAACTGCTCGACAAGACGGCCGTAGAACGGGAAGGCGGCATGGGCCACTTCCAGCTGCAGCCAGTCCATCAGGCCGCGGCCCTCTGCGGGCATGAAATCGGGCGGCAGCTTCCAGCGCAATGAAAAGAGCCACAGGAGTCCGATGATGGCGCGGGCCGCGGCAATTGGCCACAGTGGCGCCTGCAGGCTCATAGATCGGTCTCGGCGGGCAGGAGATGGATCCGTTCTCGCGGCAGGTGCAGGACGATTTCTTCGCCACGGTGAAAGCGCTGATAGGGCGTCACGGTCAACTGCAGCTGCGTGTCGCTGATGCCTGCGCCGCAGCGGGCGACCAGCCCTTGAAAGCTGTAGGACTCGACCATGCCGACCAGATTATTGTGGCCATTTGTTCCGACCTCGACTGCTTCGGGGCGGATGGTTACGAGCACGTCGCCATCGGGCCTTTCGGTGTCGTCGACTTCGAGCGGCCCAAGATCGGTTTCGACGATGCGGCCGCGCTTGATGCCCGGCAGGAAGTTTATGCCACCGAAGAAGCGGGCCACGTCGCTGTCGACCGGACGTTCGAAGAAGCTGCGCGGCTCCCCGACCTGGCGGACGGCGCCCTGCATTAGCAGACAGATGCGGTCGGCGACGGCGACAGCGTCGGTCTGATCATGGGTGACGAAGATCATGGTGATTCCAGCTTGCTGCTGGAGCGTGCGGATGGTGTCGCGCAGGTCCTCGCGCAGGCTGGGTTCCAGGCTGCTGAGAGGTTCGTCCAGCAAGAGGACTCGCGGCTTAATGACCAGGGCTCTGGCGAGAGCGACCCGCTGCCGCTGGCCTCCGGACAGCTCGTCGGGCCGGCGGGACTCGTAGCCGGCCAGCTGCACGGCTGCCAGCGCCTGTGCGACTTTGGCGCGAATCGTAGTTGCGTCGATCCGGCGCATCCTGAGGCCGAAGGCGACGTTTGCACCGACGTCCATGAAGGGGAAAAGAGCATGCTCCTGGAAGACCATGACTGCGCCGCGTCTTTCCGGCGGCACGCCAAGCACGGACTGGTCGTCGAACCGTATATCGCCCTTGCCGGGATGCACAAGTCCGGCTATGGAACGCAGAATGGTGGTCTTACCGCTGCCGGACGGGCCCAGCAGGACCATCAACTCACCCTTTCCGACGGTCAGGGAGACGTCGTGCAGAACGGGAGAGTTGAATGGGAAGGCGTGGGTAAGCTTGTGCAGTGAGACGGTGGTCATGTTTGGACGGTTGGTAAGGCGCTGCGGTCGCGAGCCAATCGGTGCACGGTGCCCTATTCCCCGAGCGCATGCAGGGTGGGACGAGGAACAGGGAAAGCAGTTTATTCCGGCCAGATCTCCATCTGACCGCCTAATGGCAGCTGAATCTGAGCATCCGGACCTTCAAACCAGCGTGAGTAGATTTCGTGGTAGACGCCGGATTTCCAGAGTTCCTGGAGGGCGTAGTTGACCTGATCGCGCCAGGTTGACTGGTTGTTGGGCACGCCGATGCCGAATTGAACGGGATTGTGTCCGCCGGGCAGAAGCACGAGGGCGGGGTCGCCGGCCGCGAGGGCCAACATGGTTATGTTGTCTTCGGTGTAGCCTTCGACGGCGCCGTCACGAAGGGCCTGCATGGCGGCGAGCTTATCGCTGAACTCTACGATTTCGGGGGCCGGGCCGCCCTGGGCCTCGCTGTAAGCGATCCAGGAGGGGATGGCGGAGCTGCCGGCGTTGGCGGCCACCTTTTTGCCCATCAGCTCATCGATGGAGGTGTATTCGCCGGCGCGAATGAGAAAGGACTGGTTGTCCCAGAAGTAGGTGATGCTGAAGTCGATAGCGTTGTCTCGTTTGCGAGTGTGGTTCATGCTGGCGATGGATATGTCCACGCGACCTTCCTGGAGAAAGCTGATGCGGGTGGTTCCGTCGACGACGATCAGTTCGGGCTTCAAGCCCATTTGGGCGGCCATGGCGTGGGCGAGGTCGACGTCGAATCCGACCCAATCACCGTCTTCGGTGACAAAGCTCAACGGGGGATTGTCGTTGCGCACACCGATGCGTACGGTTCCGCGAGCGTCTATATCATCAGCCAGTGAAAGGCTGTCGCCAGAGGGCATTGCCGGGATCGCCTGGCAAGCGGCCAGTAAAAGGGCAGCGAGCAGGAGAAGGAGGATATATTGCGGTGCATTCTTCATTGAATGTGGCTCCTTTCTGTGAAGTGTATCAGATGGCACCAATGTTGGGCAAAACGGAGGTGTTTTTCGGAATCGCGCTGCGCAGCGCGGGGGTCATATAGGTGCGACTGCTGTTCTCCAAAGATTTAATAACGCTTAAGGAGTATTCTTTAAAGCGTACAACCGTGTGGGTCAATAAAATTTAAGGGCTGGTACGCATTGGCGCCGCGTTCTCTCTGCGGAGAGTCGGAGCTGCAAGAGCCTTTTGTGGGATGTTCCTGGTACCCGTTTCGAGTGCAAGCCTCTTTGGCGGGTCTGCTTCAGTAGCTGAAATAAGAGTGGACAAGATCGGATGGTCGGCTGCGCCGTTCCCAGCGCTGGGAGAGGCGAGAGAGCGTGAAGGCGAGAGCGAAATAGAGTATGCCGACAAAACTGTACATGGTTACCCAATAGGGGGCGTTGGTGACGTCGGCTCCAAGGGCCATACGGGCGACAGTCATGACCTCGGCAACTCCGATGACGACTACGACGGAGGTGTCCTTGAAGAGGCTTATGGCCTGGCCGGTGAAGGCGGGCAGCATGACGCGGATGGCGTACCGCAGTTTGACAAGGAAGTAGACCTGGCGGGGCCGGCTGCCCATGAGACGTGCAGACTCGACCAGCTCCTGGGGTACGGCGGCGAGTCCGGCGCGCAGAATTTCGGCCTGATAGGCGCTTGAATAGAGTGCCAGGGCGACCATCGCCGAGGTGCGGGGGCTCCAGTTGAGCCCAAAGCGTACGCCGCCGACGCCCTGGTGGACGAGAACTAGAAGGAGAATGAGGGGAATGCCTCGGAAGAATTCGACGTAGGCGACGGCGCACCAGCGCAGCGGGCGCCAACGCGACCGTTCGGCGCCGCTGACAGGCACTGCTAAACAGAAGCCGGCGGCGACGGCGAGCACAGCGAGGATGAGGCTGAGGAAGAGTCCGCCGGGCCGCTGCCCGGAGAAACCGAAAAGAAGGGCTGGAAGCTTTTCGATCAGGAAGGATATGTGGTCATTCATCGGTGATCAGGAGCCAGGGGAGGCGGTGGAGTACTTGCAATGTCAGCCTCCGGCGACGAGCCACTGCTTCTCGACCCAGCGCAGCAGGCCGGAGAAGGCGAATGCGAGCAGCAGGTAGACGATGGCGGCGAGCATGAGGAATTCGAGCGCCAGGAAAGTGCGGGTAATCGCAGTCTGGGCGCTGTGAAAAAATTCAGGCGTGGCGACAAATGCGGCCAGCGCGGTGTTCTTAAGATGGTGGATGAGCCGGGTCGAGATGGCCGGGAAAGAGGTACGGAGGCCCTGGGGCAGCAGAACCGTCCAAAAGAGTTTCAGGCGCGAGGCGCCGAGCGTGCGGGCGGCGTCAACGTGTTGCTGGGGAATGGCGCCGACGCCGGCGCGAAAGAGCTCTGCGAGGTAGGCACTGGTATTGAGAACCAAAGCAACGCCGGCAGCGAGCGTGTAGTAGGGCAGGGAGAGCCCGCTCCAGCTGTTAAGCCAGTTGAGGAAGGCGTTATCGAAGAAGATTGAGCGTCTCAGCTCGGCGGGGAAGAGGTTTGGGAGAGCGAAAGCCCAGATGATCATCAGCACGAGGGCGGGCAGGTTGCGGTGCGTCTCGACGTGGAGGACGGCGAGGCCGGCGGCGAAGCGGTTGCCGGAGATGCGCATGGTACCGGCGGCGACGCCGAGGATGAGGGCGAGCGCTGCGGTGACGGCGGTCAGGACAACGGTGAGGAGGAGGCCCTGCAGGAGCAGATTGAGCAGGTCGGGCGTAAGCCAATTCGGAGTCATTTGGCGCAGACAAAGAGCATGGCGGGGCTGTCGCCTGTCAGGTCGGCGGGGTTGTAGCCGTCATAGCTCTTGAGGATTTGCAGTCCGGCCGCGGCAAGGAGGCCGATGACATCTTGCCGGGTGAAAAGACGGTAGCGCAGATGGTAGTCCTGGATGCCTTCAGGGGAGACGATGTGAAACTGTTCAGTGACGATACCGGTCTGGGCATCAAAGCTGCGCTGCACCTCGGCGTAGCTCGCGTCGCCGCCGAAGCGGTCGGACGGTTTTAGCGCGTCGAGGGCGGGTTCCTTTTGGGGGAGCTCAAGGGCGAAGCGGCCGCCTTCTTTGAGGGAGTTGGATACGGTCGTTAGCAGGACGCGGTTGTCATCATCTGACGCCGGCGGGACCTGTCCCAGTGTTGTAAAGAGACAGAGAGCGGCGTCGAAAGGCTGGGCGGCGAAGTACCCTTCTGCGGCTACCTGCTGGAAATTAACCTCGAGACCGGCCTCTTGCGCGTTTTGCCTGGCGGCCCTGATCATGGCTGCGGCGGGGTCGATGCCGAGGACATGATAGTCGCGACGGGCCAGCTCGACGCTGTGGCGGCCGAAGCCGCAGCCGACGTCGAGGACGCGTGCGCCGGGACTCAGGGGCAGTGCGTTGACCAGAAAGTCGATCTCTTGCCGGGTTCGCTCGGCGGTCAGCAGGGGATGGCGGAGGAAAGGGGAACCGTCCGAGAAGAAGTCATTCAACTTTCAGTTCCCGGCAGCCGCGTCATCCGGTGGTGCATGTAGGGCCCCACCCACGGTGGGGAGATACTGATTGCGCTTTTTTCACAATGTATCGCGTACGTCGAGCATCGGCAGGTCTTGGCGTTCGAGGTCGTAGAGGGCCTCGAAGGGGATGGCAGCGTCTGCGGCTTCGGCGGCTTCGGCCCAGCCTTCAACCCATTCGCGCTCGATGCCGTCGACATCATCGACGACGCGGAGGCGGTCGATATCGTAGGTCTCTTTGAGCTGCTTCATTTCGGCGGCGACGCTCTCGGGCGACCGCTGGCGGAAAGACTGGCCGTGCACGGAGTCCTGGCACCAGTCGCAGCCATAGGGGCAGCCGCGGGAGGTGGAGATGGTGAGGGAGGAGTAGCCGTTTTCTTCGCGCCAGGTGTCGAGGTAGCGGTCCATGTCGATGAGGTCGCGGGCGGGCAGGGGCAGTTCGTCTAGGTTTTCGACGGGGGGCGCGGCTGGTTCACGAC
>VXRG01000148.1 GCA_009838625.1 Caldilineaceae bacterium SB0664_bin_27 | reverse complement strand
CGCGGGTCCGCGCCGCCCATGAACCCGCCGCTCTCAGGATCGACCATGATGCCCTGCCCGCCCCCTACTTCCGCGTTCCAGGGACCCAGCCTGTTCAGCCGGTGGCCCATCTGCGTCAACTCCAGCAGGACGTCCTCCCCGATCCGCGTCTCGACATCCACCTGTGTACCTGGCGACGTCGACTTGACCCGCGGCGCCTCGATCGCGGCCTGTATGTTCAGGTCATGATCGATGACGTTCATGATCATCTGCGGCGTCGTCTGCAAAATCCCGTAGCTCCCCGGTGTCCCGATCAGAAAACGCAGCCCCTGCTCGTCCCACACCTGCGCCGGCGACATGCACATCTCGATCTTCCGCCCCGGCGCGATGACATTCGGGCTCTGCGGGTCACCGTCAAACCAGTTCAGGAAATTGTTCAACGCAATCCCCGTCCCCGGAACGACCACCGCCGACCCAAATCCTGCCCCCAGGCTCTGCGTGATCGCCACCGCGTTGCCCGCCGCGTCGATCGCGCTGAAGTGCGTCGTGCACTCGGTTTGCATCCACCGCCGCGGGTCCCCGGCCAGCACCTCATCCTCCATCTTCTCCGACGTATACCGTTCACCTCCTGAAGGGCGCGCCTGCGAGCCGATCTCTGCCCGGCGCTGCGCCGCGTACTCCTTCGACAGCAGACCGGCCGTGGGCACGTTCTCAAGCCCCGTATACTCGGCCCTGTCCGCCTGCGCCAGCTTCGCCGCCTCGATAAACCGGTGCAAAGTCCCTGCACGGTTGTGGCCCATCTCCTCCACGTCGAAGCCCTCCATGATGTTCAACGTCTCCAGATACTGGACCGCCTGGCACGGCGGCGGCGGCGCATACACACGGAAGCCCCGGTATGAGACCGAAACCGGTTCCTGCCATTCAACCGCAAAATCCTCCAGGTCCCTGTGCGTGATCAGCCCTCCGTTCTCCTCCATGTATCGGACCAGCCTGTCCGCAATCTCGCCCCGGTAAAAGACATCCGCGCCGCCCTCAGCGATGGCGCGCATGCTCTTCGCCAAATCAGGCTGTATCATCAGCTCACCCGCAACCGGAGCACGGCCATGCGGCAAATACGCCTCCGCCGTCGCCGGATACTTCAGCATCTCCGGCACGTTGAACTCCGTGAACTCGGCATTCTTCACCGTCAGCGGAAAGCCATGCTCTGCATACTCGATCGCCGGCGCAAAGACCGTCGCGGCATCCATCGTCCCGAACCGCTCCAGCGCCGCCAGCCACCCCCCGCACGACCCAGGCACCAACGGCGAACGCGGCCCCCGTGCCCGGCTTTCCTCATCGCCCACCTCTTCAAACGTTGCCGCGTACGGCGAGCGCCCCATATAGTCCAGGATCGTATGCTCCTGTTCGCGCGCCGAGTAGATATGCATGTACCCGTCGCCCCCCAGACCGGACATGTATGGCTCAACCACATTCAGCGCCGCCGCCACCGCCACCACCGCGTCGATAGCATTGCCGCCTTCCATCATAATGCGCACGCCCGCCAGGGAAGCCAGCGGATGCGCCGAAGCGATCATGCCTCTCCGGCCCGTCACCGTCGAACGATGAACGATTCCTTTGGAAGAAAAGGACATCGGTTCTCTCCTTGCAATTGAATTTCCGGTTTTCTCTTTTTCAGCTTTTACTTTCTGTTGAGCAGTGGCCCCACTGAAACCAACCTCTCGTAACCCGGTTCCCCCGCTTTACTCCTCCCACACCAACAGCACGCCCATCGCCTCGGCCAATCTTCCATACAGCAGATCGAAAGCCTCTTTTGCTTCCTCATAGGGGAACCGGTGGCTGACCAAAGGCTCCACGCGGATACGCCCTTCCCGCATCAGTTCAACCGTCCGGGCCAGCATGTACTCAGGCGGATCTTCGCCGTAGTAGCCGCCAATCAGACGCCTCCGCTGGATCTTGCCCGCGTCCAGCGGCAGCGGCTTCCCGTGATAGAGCCCAATCAAATGCAGCGTTCCCCCGTCGCACACCATCTCCTGGGCCTGCGCAAATGATTTCAGCCCCGGCTCGCCGCCCACACACTCAAACACAATGTCCGCGCCGCGCCCGTCCGTCAGCTCCATCACCCGCTCCACCGGGTCCGTCTCCGTAACGTCGACAGCGTGGTCCGCGCCGAAAATAAGCCCCATCTGGCAGCGCTTGGCGATAGCATCCACAACGATGATCTGCTCACAAAGATGCTGTCTTACCCCCTGCAGAACCAGGTTGCCGACCAGACCCTGCCCCATGATCACGATCGTGTGACTGGACCGGATCCCCGGCGACTGCGCCCAGGTGACGCCGCTCTTGGCCAGCGGCAGAAAAGTAGCCTCCTCAAACGAAATGTCATCTGGAATCGGCCACACGCGCGGCCCAATATTCGAATCGACCGGCTGCACAACATACTGTGCATGGGGCGCCACTGCCATCACCCGGTCCCCCGGCTGAAACTGCTGTGCCGCCTCGCTCCCCACCTCGTCAACCACGCCCGCCAGCGAATAACCCATGATCCTCGGGTCGATCGCCTCCTCGTGCATGTATCGCCGCAGGATCTCCGACCCCCGGCTGATCAGGCTCACTTTGCTCCGCACCCGCACCTCATTCGGCCCCACAGGCGGTATCGGTACCTCCTCCAATACGATGTTTCCAAATCCCTCCGGCTTGGTAACGCGTATCATTCTCTGCTCCTCGCTTTCCCGGAAACTGACGCTGACTGAACGGAGTGCCTCCCCCCTCTCCAAGGCAAAATTCATACTAGCACCAAAGGGACATTCGCGTAAACGCCTCTTATCCATCCCCCCGCCAGTGCCCGTAGAGGCACACCGTGTGGATGCCCTCTCCCAATCCCACTCTGGACCGCACACCCTGCACGCACTGCCAAAGATTGCGATCTGAAGAACCATTAGTGTAGAGTAGGCACTACGCAATCCCGATTCAATCTCGTAGGAGACCAGCCCTATGCGCCGTCCCAACTTCCTTATTATCTACACCGACCAGCAGCGCTGGGACGGCCTCGGCGTCAACGGCAATCCCGACATTCACACGCCCCACCTCGATAGACTGGCAAACCAGAGCGTCAACTTCGACCGCTGTTTCGTGCAGAATCCTGTCTGCATGCCCAGCCGCCTCAGCTTTCTCACAGGCCAGTATCCCTCCACCCTCGGCATCACCCACATGGGCGTGCCAGTGCCGGAAGAAACCGTCACGCTGCCCCGCCTCCTCGGGCCCTATGGCTACCGCTCCGCCAACATCGGCAAACTCCACTTCCAGCCCCACGCCAACCGCGATCACCGTACCCATCACCCACCCTACGGCTTCGACCACCTGGAGATCTCCGACGAGCCCGGCTCCTATGAAGACGCCTACCGTGCCTGGGTCCGCCGCCTTGCCCCCGACCAGCTCCCCCACGTCAGCCTCGGACAGGCCCCCATGTCCGAAATCTGGCAGGCGGCCATGGGAATCGAGGACGGCATCGAACACCCGGCCGAACGCTTTCCCATAAGACCTCTCGCCTCCCGCTGCCGCGACGATATGACCCACACCGCCTTCGTCGCTGAGCAGTCCATCGAGTTTATGCGCCACCAGGCCGGGACCGGCCAACCCTTCCTCTGCATCGCCGGTATCTACTCCCCCCATTCCCCTTGGGTGGCGCCCCAGCACTACTTCGACCTCTACGATACCGACTCCCTCCAGCTCCCGACCTTCCCACAGGAGATCGAGTCGCAACGCGGGCCGCAGAACTATCCCGACGACGAACTCCGGCTCGCCCGGCAGGGCTACTACGGCCAGATCAGCGAAGTGGACCTGCACGTCGGCCGTATGCTCAGCTCGCTTGATGAAATGGGCATCGCAGACGACACCGTCGTAATCTTCACCTCCGACCACGGCGAATGGCTCGGCGAACACCTTCGCTACGGCAAAGGCTACCCAGCCCACGACCAGTGCAGCCGCGTCCCCCTCCTCATCCGGCCGCCCGGCGACACCTTCACTGCCCGCAGAGATTCAGGCCTCACCGAGGCGCTCGACGTTCTTCCCACCATCCTCGACCTTGCCGGCATCCAGGTTCCGCCCCACCTGCAGGGCAGCTCACTCCTGCCCCGCCTGCACGGCGATGCGCCCGGCGGCGCCTCCGCCCTCACCGAGCACACCGGCTGGAAATCGCTCCGCACCGATCACTTCCGCTACCTTCTCCACGCCGACGGCACGGAAAATCTCTATGATCTTTCAGCCGAGTGGGGTGACTACCGTGACGTGGCCTCCGATCACGCCTACGCCTCCGATCTGGCCGCGTCCCGTCATGAACTGGGCCGCAAACTGCTGGCCGCAGAGAGGCCTCTGCCCCGCGCCTGGCCCTACTGATGTGACTGCCGCGAGAGAAAACATGTCGAGTCAGAGTCCGCAGCATATCCCACAGTCGTCCGCCGGCAATACATCCCGCCGCGCCGGTACCAAGCCCTATCCCATCTGCCGCGTCGGTGACCTGCCCCCCGGCGAACGCAAAATCGTCGAAGCGCGCAGCCGCTCAATCGGCGTCTTCAACGTCCACGGCGAATACTACGCCCTGCGCAGCCTCTGCCCTCACCAGGGCGCCCCCCTCTGCCGCGGCACCATTACCGGCACGGCCCGTTCTACCGCGCCCGGTGAGATCATCTGGGAACGCGACGGCCAGATCCTGCGCTGCCCCTGGCACGGCTGGGAGTTCGACATCGCAACCGGCCGCTCCGTCTTCAATCCCCACCGACTGCGCGTCCGCACCTACGATGTCACCGTCGAGCAACCTGAGCCGGAAGAAGAAGACCCGTCAGTAGAAAGCTTCGAAGTAACCATCGAAGACGGCTGGGTCGTGCTGCATGCGTAGCGGTCCTTGTTTGAAAGCGCTTCCAACCATGCAGAGCTTTCCCGAAAACCGCAAGGGGCTGGCGGAGAACCTCGCTTCAGCCTTTTGCAGCACCGCAAATTTCCTAAGCTACGAGAAAATAGGTGGGATCAAGGCAGGGACTCTGTTTTTCTTTGCTCTCCTGATTGCGGCCTTCTTTATCTACAACCTGTTCCCCACACTAATATTTCTTTATCTCATCATCATCGGGGGAATTGTCGGACAGATTGCGCATTTCCTGATCTGCAAGCGCAAAGGTCTTGGCGTCTACCTCTTGGAAACAGGACTCAGATATGCCGGCATGGCTGTTGGGTGGTGGGTATCCTATGCCTTCATCGGCTTAGACACATTCTCGAGCATCTTTCCTATTGCTTTCGGGCCCTTCGTCGGCGACGGAATATACGTCCTGTACCGCAAGTGGTTTCGCAGAGCATGAAACTGTTACCACGCGTCGGGACTTCCCTAGACGGGGACAAGCATCTCGCAAATGGAAAGAGCGAAAACCTCACATCATTCATTTCGACCGCTTCGTCGCCATAACAGGACGAATGGGAGGCACATCCGACTATGGACAAAATCCTTGCCAAATGGCGAAAAGTGCCTTACCTGCACTCCAGCCTCATCTGGACTCTCGCAATCCTTCTCCTGGGCGACTGGATTGGCGGCTCTTATTTCCAGTCCGACTTCCGCTTGCGCTACGCCTTCATGTGCATCGCCGTCTCCGCCGTCTACTTCGTCCATGTGCTGATCTACAAACGCAAAACACCGGCCGACGTCCGCGCCTCTCTCACTATCTTCATCCCGGTCATCGGCCTTTCCGTTTGGCTGTCCTTCGCCCTCTTCTCCGCCGAATCCTCCTTCAACTTCCTTCCCCTCCTCGTCGGCATGTTTACCGCATTTGGCCTGGACCTCTGGTTCCAGAAAAGACAACGCCAATCCTAGCTCCCCTGCCCCAACATCCCGTAGGGGCACCCTTTGAGGGTGCCCTCTCCATCATGTCGTCCTCTCCGCACACTGCCCATCCTTCCCCCGCTAAGGATCTCCATGAACATCGCGTCATCCCGATAATCACTGTCATTCCTGCAAATCCTGTTTCCGACAACGACCACCCAACAAAATGCCAAGCCGCGAAAATCGGTGTAAAATGAGGCAAATCCCTTCCCACCAACCCCCTGTACGTTGCCAAAGGGGCACGCGCCCCACGGCACACACATAAACGCACCCAAGAGCACTCCCTTCACATCCCAACTCCACCCCACACGAGGACCAACCATGGCCGACCCAATCATCACCAAAATCGAAATCCATACCTACGAAAGCGAACGAGTAAACCTCGGCAAAGACTACAACGGCTTCAACCTCGTCTACGAGCCCGGCAGCCGCATCAAGAGCCAGGGCAGCATCCTCCGCATCGAGACCGACCAGGGCATCGTCGGCGAGTACGCCGGCGGCGGCGGCGCCGAATACTCCACTCTCCCCACCTTCGCCCACTTCCTGATCGGCCGCAGCGCCCTCCAGCGCGAGCTCTTCTACACCGAAGTCCGACGCGCCCTCCGGCAGGTCGCCCGCATCGGCTTCGCCCCCGTCGACATCGCCCTCTGGGACATCGCCGGCAAACTATACGACCAGCCCATCTACAAACTGCTCGGCGGCTACAAGGACAGCGTCCCCTGCTACGCCAGCACCTACCACGGCGACCACCAGCCTGACGGCCTCTCAACGCCCGAAGCCTTCGCAGATTTTGCCGAACACTGCCTCGACCTCGGCTATCCCGCCTTCAAAATCCACGGTTGGGGCCGCGCCCCCGTCAGCCAGGAAGTAGCCAACGTCCACGCCGTCGGCAAACGCGTCGGCGACAAGATGGACCTCATGCTCGACCCCGCCTGCGAGCTTATGACCTTCGGCGACGCCGTCAAAGTCGGCTGGGCCTGCGACGAAAACCGCTTCTTCTGGTACGAAGACCCCTACCGCGACGGCGGCATCTCCCAGTTCGCCCACCGCAAGCTGCGCCAGCTCATCACAACCCCCATCCTGCAGACCGAGCATGTCCGTTCCCTCGAGCCCCACATCGATTTCGCCCTTGCCGATGCCACCGACTACGTGCGCGGCGATGTCGGCTACGACGGCATCACCGGCGTTATGAAGCTCGCCTACGCCAGTGAAGCCCTCGGCATCGATCTCGAATTCCACGGCCCCGGCCCCGCCCAGCGCCAGTGCATGGCTGCCATCCGCAACACCAACTACTACGAAATGGGCCTCCTCCACCCCAAATCCCCAGCCAGCCACGAACCGCATCTCTATATCGACTACGTAGACGATCACGAAGCCATCGACGCCAACGCCCACGTCACCAACCCCCA
>VXRG01000004.1 GCA_009838625.1 Caldilineaceae bacterium SB0664_bin_27 | reverse complement strand
GATCTACACGCTCGGCTGCTTTGACGACGCGGAGACGCTTGTCGTGTTCTTCACCTGCAACCACTGCCCCTACGTCATCGGCTCCGACGAAGCAACGCGCGCCAGCGCCGACAAATTCGCCTCCAAGGGCGTCAAGTTCGTCGGCATCAACTCCAACAGCGTCCATGTCAACGCCGAAGACGACTTCCGCAACATGGTCGAACGCATGGCCGAGCACAAGTTCCCCTGGGTCTACCTGCGCGACGAAACGCAGGAGGTCGCCAAAGACTACGGCGCCCTGCGCACGCCCCACTTCTACGTTTTCAACAAGGACCGCGAACTGGTCTACACCGGCCGCGGCGTCGACAGCCCGCGTGACGCTACCCAGGCCACCGTTTTCGACCTCGACCGCGCCCTGGAGGAGCACACCTCTGGTCAGCAGATCAGCACTACTTTGACCAACCCTATAGGCTGCAACGTCAAGTGGGCCGGCGAAGACGCCCACTGGATGCCCGCGGACGCCTGCGATCTCGTCCTGCCGCAGCCGGCATAAGGCTGGATCCAAAGTTTCTTACACGCGGCGCGTATCGCTCTAACGATACGCGCCGTGTTTTGACCCCATAACAGTCCTCCCATCACCAGGAAAAAGGTGGTAAGCCCATGCCCTCCTACGAAGAACTGGACATTACCCCGACGATCAACGCCAACGCCACCCTCACCAGGCTCGGCGGGTCGATCATGCCGCCCGAAGTGCTGGAAGCGATGATGGAGGCGGCCAAGTCCTTCATTGACCTGCCGGAACTCCAGCGCCGCGTTGGCAACCGTATCGCCCTCCTCACGCAGAACGAGGCCTGCTACGTCAGTTCAGGAGCGGCCGGGGGCATCGTCGTCGCCATAGCCGCCTGCGTCACCGGCAACGAAAAATGGGCGATTGAACAACTGCCGGACCTGACCGGTCTGAAGAATGAGGTAATCGTCCACAAGTCTCAACGCAACGGCTACGATCACGCCGTCCGCCAGGTTGGCGTCAAGCTGATTGAGATCGGCTGGCCCGGCGAAGCCGAAGTCTGGCATCTGGAGAGAGCGATCAACGAAAAGACTGCTGCGGTGATCTGGTTTGAGGGCGCATTGGGGTCGCCTGGCGACATTCCCCTGGAAAAGGTGATCGACACCGCCCACGCACACGGTGTCCCGGTCCTCGTGGACGCCGCCGCCCAGCTCCCGCCCATTGAAAACCTGTGGAAGTTCACCCAGATGGGCGCGGACGGCGCCATCTTCAGCGGCGGCAAAGACCTGCGCGGTCCCCAGTCCTCCGGCCTCGTGCTGGGCAAGCAGTGGCTCATCGACGCCTGCGCCCTCAACGGTCCTCCTCACCACAACATCGGCCGCCCCATGAAAGTCGGCAAGGAGGAGATGGTGGGTGTGCTTGCCGCTGTCGAGCGCTACCTGTCCCTCGATCACGAAGCGCGGGCCTCGCAGATGGAGGAGATCGTGGCCGGATGGTGCAGTGAGCTTAACCGGCTGGACGGTGTGACTGCCACCCGGTCATTCCCCAGCGAGGCGAACCAACCGATGCCGCGCACTCGCGTCCAGATCGATGCCTCCGTTGTGGGTCGAACGCACAGCGAGATCCTCCAGGGAATGCGCGACGGGACGCCGTCAGTAAACGCGGCCTCCGGACCGGACGAAACCATCATGCTGAATCCGCAAACGTTGGAGGAAGGCGAAGAAGAGATAGTCCTGGCCCGCCTCGTGGAGGAGATACAGGGTTGAGAGAACTGGGCGTATGAATTGTCGCCAACCATCCTCCTGGTCCGCAATGTGAGCTACTCTAAGTGCATCAACAATAGGCCCTACTTGCAACCTTTGCATCTGCCAGAACAGGAAGGGCCTTTGTTCGGTCTGACTATCGGCAAGGTGTACAAAGTCATCTCCCACCCCGTCGCCGAACGGCACGGCATGATTCGCATTAATGACGAGAGTTTCGGCGAACCCGGAAGCGAGAATGGCTACCTCTACCCCGCCGATTACTTCGAGCCTTTCCTTCCGAGCACAGATTCCAGCAGGTGTTCACTGACGATCTATTTGGATGAATATGTAAAGGGTGTGCTCCATGCCGAAGCCGTTGCTTCCGAGAAGTCTGTCTCAGCACTGATGCCTGACAGGGTGGAACAGCACTTGGATCTGCCCCGTCGGGAAAAAGAAATCTGAGCAGGAAAGGCAGCAGGCCAATCGGCAGCCGAAATGATCATCACTCCCGGACACAGATCTTGGCTTCCCCGCAGCGTCTGACGAGTAGCACAAAACAGTAATACAAATCCGCTTTGCAATATTTCTTCAGCGCCGTCTTAGGCCCGTCTAGATCCCTATGGCAAGACAACTGTATATGTAGGATTCTGGCAACTTATCTCTTAAACTTCCCTCCCAAAGCCTTATGAGTTACCCACGTCCCCTCTGGAAAATGAGGTGTAGAAATGTCTGTAGCCAAAGTCATCGCAGGGCTGATCCTGGCCTTCCTACTCGGTGTCGCAGTCATGACCCTGTACTACGAATGATTTGGCCAACCCAATTACGAGTTGCTCCTCAATGCTGAAGCGTCTCTCTCACTCTATGATTACGCACAAATAATCTGCATTGAAGACTCTCCAATTTGGCTACTACAAGAAATCCAGGCGACGAGCTGGGAAGACATGGAGCGAAACTACGCCAGAACCTATGCACGGATGTCCCAGGTCGTTCCTCCACCTTCAATGAAGAGCTACCATGAAGCCTTGCTCGAAATGAACTCAATCCTCCGCCACCAAGCTGAACAGAACCGAAAAGAAAAAGTAGGTTTTTATGCCGGGACTGAGCCGTTTCTCCACCTGTCACACTCGATGGTTTCTATCCTCAAAGAAGAGACTGAGGATATCCCAACTTTAGACCGGCTCTGGCTGGCGGCGTACGGGTGCTAGAAGCATGTGTCTTGCTTACAGAGCCGATGGATCATCACAGTATATAGATGTCGAGATTTCTCTATGGTTTCCTATACAAAGACCACAGTTCATGCTATACTTAGCCAATAATAGCTAACATCAGCCAGGGAGCTGTGACAATGAAGATCGCAACCATCAGCGCTACAGAGGCGAAGAATCGTTTTGGCGACGTGATTCGCCGAGCCTACCGCAGCCAAGAGCATCTGGTCGTTGAGCGGGGAGGAATCCCTGTCGTTGCCATTGTGCCTATCAGCGACTATGAGCGATTCCTGACGCAAGGCAGCGACAATGAAACAATGAGTGTCGGAGAAGAATTATCCAACGCGAGTGCCCAAAACGAAGCAGGGAATCGTCTGATGGAGTTTCTCGAAGAAATGCACGCGCAAATGCCTGACGTGCCCGAAGAGGAAGCCCAAAAGGACATTGAAGAAGCAATTGCCGCTGTGCGTGCCGAGAAAAGATGAGAGTTGTCTTGGATACAAACGTTTGGATAAGTTCCCTGATCACTCCTACTGGCACGCCAGCCACGGTCCTAAGTAATCTAAGAGATCATATTCTGATCGCCTCGGAGGAAATGTTGGAGGAAATCCAAAGAGTACTTCGATACGATCGAATCGCGAAACGATACAATCTGACTCCAGAGAAGGTAAGCGCTTACCTCGACAACATTCGAGAGAAAGTAGAGCTTGTCTCTGCAGACCTGCCCGACTCTCCAATAGTGGAGTCAGATCCCTCAGACGATAAGTTTCTTGTATGCGCAGTGAAAGGGAAGGCAGACTGTATCGTTTCTGGTGACCGCCACTTGCTACGCCTCGCAAATTATCGGGGAATCCCAATAGTGTCTCCGGCGACAATCTTGGCTTTCTTGGAATCTGAATCGTCTCAAGTGAATGGTTTCAGGTCAGGGCCTTGAGACGATTCTGTCCGCTACTCGTAGCAGGGCCTATTGTAGAGTCACCATTAGATCTGATGCCCGCCGGTGGACCGCTACCGCCCTACAGTCCTACCCTTACGTCCCGAAATTCATGCCAAAATGAACAGTTCAGCTTAAGGGGATCAACGCGCTTCATGTTAAAATTCCCTAAACTCGACCCACCCCACGCGCCTCAACCGGAACCACCCCACAGGAGCACCCAATGACCGCCACCGCCAAAATAACCGACGTCGAACGCATTCTCCTCGTCATCCCCATGGTCGACCGCGTGCGCCGTGAAATGGAGCGCGCCAACGTCCACCGCTGGTCCGAGACCGAAGTCATCCGTCTCACGCTCGACGACGGGACCGTCGCCTACGGCGAAACGATCCAGAACTACACCTGGGGACGCGTCGAAGACACGGATCGCGTCATTGGCCAGTCGCCCTTCGACCTGATGTGGGATGACTCCCTCGGCGCCGGCCTCCAGATGGCACTCTTCGATGCTGCAGGGAAGCTTGCCGGCGTCCCCGTCTACCGTCTCCTGGGGAACAAGGTGCGCGATTGGTGCCCCGTCTCCTTCTGGGACCACGACATGGGCCCTGCAGCCTACGAAGCGGAGGCCCGCGTCGCCGTCGAACTCGGCTTCACTTCCATCAAGATCAAGACCCGTCCCTGGCACGATGTCTACGCGACCGTCAAGCGCATCAGCGACGCCACGCCCGACTGGTTCCACATCGACTGCGACTGGAACGACTTCCTGCTCGACGTATCCACCGCGGTGCCCGTCCTCCGTGAACTCGAGACCGACTTCCCCAAAATCGCAATCTGGGAAGGTCCGATGCAGGCTAACGACGTCGCGGGCAACCGTCTCCTGCGCGAGAAGGTGCGTACCCCCATCGCCCACCACTACGGCGGCGTACCTGGCGCCGTAGCGATCCAGCAGGGCTACTGCGACGGCTTCGTCATCGCCGGCGGCGTCACCAACGTCCTGCACTCCGGCATCTCCGCCGCCACCGCCAACATGCCCTTCTTCATCCAGATGGTCGGCACCGGCCTTACCACCACTATGGCCCTCCATTTGGGTGCCGTGCTCAGCCACGCCCAGTGGCCTGCCATCAACTGCCACGAGCTCTACCAGCACAACCTGCTCGACCAGCGCATCCCTGTCGTCGGAGGCTACGCCCAAACGCCAGAAGCCCCCGGCCTCGGCATCACCATCGACGAGACCGCACTTGAAACTTATCGCGTCGAGGTCGCCGATTTCAGCCTGCCCCGTCGCCTCATTCGTTACAGCCGCGCCAATGGCGTACGCGTCTACTTTGCCGACACCAGCTTCAGCCAGGGCTCCAGCATGTGGGACTACTGGCGTACCGCCAACCAGCCCATCTACGAGCGCGGCGTCGCAACCGCATACCTCGACGACGACGGATCATCCGACTTCGCCGACCTCTACCTGCGCGCCAAAGCGGCACCCGTTCTGGCGCCGGCAACATAACGCACACGAGCAACGCATATTCCATCAATCCGCTACCCAACCGCGCCGCTTTCCGCCGCGCGGACAACAACCCACAGGAGCAAAACGTGTCTTATCTGGCAAAACTGAAAGAAATGGGTTACGAACTTGAGAAGATCGACCTTGACGGCGGCCGCCTGATGGCCGCAGTCCGCTCCGGGGACCACGTTTACGTCTCCGGCCAAGTCTCCCGTTTCGGCGACGAGGAGATCATGGGCAAGGTTGGGCAGGACCTGACCACCGAGGAGGGCTACCGCGCCGCCCAGCTCTGCGCGCTCGGCATCCTTCAGGCGGTCCACACAATCGCCGGCCTGGACAACGTCCGGCAGGTCGTCAAGGTCTTCGGCATGGTCAACGTCGGCCCGGGTTTCAACGACACACCCTCGGTCATCCATGGCTGCAGCGACATGTTCATCGAGCTCTTCGGCGACGCCGGGCGTCACGCCCGCAGCGCCATCGGCCTGACCGTGCCCGCCAACTGGGCCGTCGAAATCGAGGCCATCATCGCCGTCGACTGAGACTGCGCTTCGCTTCCAACCGGCAATAGACAAAAGGAAAATCCCGCTGATTTCAGCGGGATTTCTCGTTCCTGTACCCCGTAGGGGAGTCGAACCCCTGTCTCCACCTTGAGAGGGTGGTGTCCTGGGCCTCTAGACGAACGGGGCAGGTCTTTTGCAATAACCCAGTACCGGACAGTATACGGAAGGAGCCAGCGAAAGTCAAAACAACATCAGTGACGGATTTGATCCCCTCGCCTCCTCCTTCTATAATGACCGCATCTCCGGCAGTCCACTCGGACAGACCGGAATCCTTATCGCCAGGGCCTGTCACCACCCGGCAACGCCTGGCAAAGAGCGGGTTCGAATCCCGCCCGGCCGCAAACGTGACCTCCCGAAAAGGACGGCACTCCGCCGGTCGGCAGATGAGAAGGATAAGAATATGTTTTCCACCCCCAGGCAGCTCTCACGCGCCCTCGACCGCGTCCTGCACAAAGTGACGCAGCCCGCCCGTTACACGGGCGGCGAGCTCAACAGCATTCCCAAGGACTGGGACGACCCCGCCATCCGCAGCAAGGTCGCCCTCGCCTTTCCGGACATCTACGAGCTTGGCGGTTCCAACCTGGGCCTGATGGTCCTCTACGACCTGATTAACAAGCGGGACGACCTGCTCGCCGAGCGCGTTTACTGCCCATGGAGCGACTTCGAGGCGGTGATGCAACGCGACGGGATCCCACTCTTCGGCCTGGAGACCCGCCACCCGGTCAGCCAGTTCGACATACTCGCCTTCTCGCTCCCTTACGAGCAGCTCTACACCAACGTTCTCACCATGCTCGACCTGGCCGGGCTTCCTTTACGCGCCGCCGACCGCGACGCCTCCCACCCGCTCGTCATCGCCGGCGGCTCAGGCTGCTACAACCCGGAACCGATGAGCGCCTTCTTCGACGCCATGGTCATCGGCGAAGGCGAAGAGGTGATCTTCGAGATCATCGATGTGCATGAACAGTGGAAAAAGGAACAAGGCTGCGGTGCGGACCGACCTGCACAGGCCCGCAGCAAGCTTTGGGCCATGCTCGCCCAGGTCCCCGGCGTCTATGTACCCGCCCTTTACGAGGCCAGTTACGCCGCCGACGGCACCATCGCCGCTATCCGCCCGACCCATCCCGACGCACCCGAAACTGTGATGAAGCGCGTCGTCACCGTCATGCCGCCCCCGGTAACCAACTTCATCGTGCCCTTCATCAACGTCGTCCACAACCGCGCCGCCATCGAAATCATGCGCGGTTGCACACGCGGCTGCCGCTTCTGCCAGGCCGGCATGATCTTCCGGCCCGTGCGCGAGCGGCCGGTGGAGGAAGTCCTGCAGGCGGTCGACGAGATGATCGCCAACTGCGGTTTCGAGGAGGTCAGCTTCCTCAGCCTCAGCAGCAGCGACTACACTTACGTCGAAGAGCTGGTACGGCGCACAATGGAGCGCCACGGCGCCCGCAAACTGTCCGTGGGTCTGCCCAGCCTCCGCATCGAAAGTTTCAGCGTCGACCTGATGGACCTGCTCGAAAAGGGCCGGCGCCGCTCCGGCTTCACCTTCGCGCCCGAAGCCGCCACCGACCGCCTGCGCGACATCATCAACAAGCCCATTCCCGACGACGACCTGCTGCGCACCGCTGAAGAGGTCTACCGCCGCGGCTGGAAGACGATCAAGATGTACTTCATGATCGGCCATCCCACGCAGACCCTCGCCGACGTCCAGGCCATCGCCGATCTGTCCAAAAAAGTGCTGGCAGTAGGCCGCCGCGTACTCGGCAACAAGGCCAATGTTCGCATCGGCGTCAGCACGCTCGTCCCGAAGCCGCACACGCCCTTCCAGTGGGTGCCGATGGAGGAGGAATCAACCATCCGTCAGCAGGTACGCCTCCTGCAGCAGGAGCTGAAAGATCCCGCTATCCACTTTACCTGGAACGATCCAACCGAAACACTGGTCGAAGCCTTCCTGACCCGCGGCGATCGCAAACTGTGCGACGTCATCCAGCGCGCCTGGGAGCTCGGCGCCAAGCTGGACGCTTGGGGCGAGCACTTCCGCTTCGATCTCTGGCAGCGCGCCTTCGCCGACTGCGAGCTGGAGATGGACTGGTTTGCCCGTCGCCAGCGCCCTCTGGACGAGATCCTGCCCTGGGAGCTCATCTCAGCCGGTCTCGACAAAGAGTTCCTGGCGCAGGAGTACCTGCACACTTACGCCGGCGGCGTCGTTGACGACTGCCGCGAGCACTGCTTCTCCTGCGGCATACTGGGCTACTTCAAAGAGCAGCGTCGCGAGGCGCCCGACGAAGCATGGTGCTGTCCGCCCCTGGGCAAGGACAAGACCCGCCAGCCCGTCGACGTAGTGCCCGTTCCGCTCTATTTCAACGACGAAATGAAGGAAGCGGGAATCACTCTCCCTGCCGGCACAGGCGCCGACCCCGCCCAGCTCATCCAGCTGGAGGACGCCTCCGGTCAGTTCGAAGAACGCGTGCCCCAGCGCCGCCACGGTACCGTCACTCAGCGAATAGCGGAACCAGAGGCCGTCTGATGGATGCGAACCCCCAGCCCCAGCCGCAAAGCTTGTCCGATGAGCTTCCACGCCAGCGCGTCCGTTTCACATACGAAAAAGGCGAGGCTATCAAGTTCATCAGCCACCAGGACGAGTCCCGTCTCTGGGAACGGACGCTGCGCCGCGCCGATCTGCCGCTCCTCTACAAGCGCGGCTTCAACCCGCAGCCCCACATCCAGTTCGCCGCACCGCTCGGCCTGGGCATGACCGGCGTACGCGAACTGCTCGACGCGGCCTTCAGCCCGCCTGTACCCTTGGATGAAATGTCATCGCGGATTCGCGAAAAGCTGCCCCCCGGTGTGCGACTGCTAAATGCAACCGAAGTGCCCTTCAAAACTGTGTCGCCCCAGTCCTTGACGATCGGCGCAGACTACACAGTGCTCATTTACGCTGACGCGGGCGAGGTGACCGAACGGGAGCTGGAAGCGAAGATTGAGGCGTTTCTCGAGAAGAGGGAAGTCTGGCGCGAACGGGAGCGCCACGGTCAGCGCTATCGCTACAATCTGCGCCCACTGGTTCTGGAGCTGCGATACTCCGGCTTTGATAATGTCGAGGCGGAGCACAGCATTTTCATGCGCGTACAGATGCGTCCCGGCGCTACCGGCCGCCCCGACGAGCTTGTAGACGCCCTCGGCTTCGACGATTACGCACGCACACTGCGCCGGGAACGTATCTATTTCTCCGATAGTGAGGAGGATCTGGCCCTATTCGGCCCTTACCCGGTCATCTCCCAAGACGAGATCTCACCCGAAAGACCCAAGCCCCGGCGCAAAGGCCGCAAGCGCCGCCGCCGCTCCGGCGCGCAGCCTAAAGCTGACAAGCAGGCGAACCAGCCCTTCGCCGAAAAGGCCGCAGACGAGTTTGACTGAACGCCAGCATCCGTCTTCTTCGGCGGCGTCACAGCCCGGCAAGCAGACTCAGAACAGCGGCACGTCCAACCACTTACCGCCCTGCATCGCCGACTCATGGGCGATAATACCGGGTATCGTAAAGTCCAACGCCCGTACCACGTCGATCGGCGGCCTGGTGTTCTGTTCAATCGCGCCGATAAAGTCCCTCACCATGTAATACTCTGACGTGCCGTGCCCGCCCCGCAACGCCTCCTCCGGCGCATTCGGATCTATCGTCGGACACTCGATCTGCCGCGCCCCTTCCTTGGCCGTGGCCTCTTCCTCGCTGTAGAAGAGTCCCGTTGTTCCGCCCCATCCACCCTGGCGGCCGTTCTCCACGAACCCCTTCTCGCCGTAGAGGGTGTAAAAGATCATATCAGGATGCCGCGGCGCCACCTGGCTGCGCAAAATCTTGACCGTGGCCCCCTTCTCCGTCTGGAACAGCCCCACTTCCATGTCCAGGTAGCCCAGTCCTTCGTCAGGATAGATGTTCTTGCCCGAATGGACGCCGGTCGCCTTGACGATCCGGTCCTCCATCAGCGTCAGGATCGGACCCAGGCAATGCGCGCAGTACCAGATCGGGGCGCGCGTATAGCGCCATCTGCGCTCGCCGGTTTCAGGGTTACGGAGCAGCGGCACGATCTCGTGGATGTACTCCCCTTCGGCGTGGAAGATTTTCCCCAGCTTCCCCTGTTTGATCCATGCCTGCCACTCCCGGATGTAATGAAAGTAGCAGTAGTTCTCACCCATCATGTAGACGCGTCCCGTCTTGTGCACTGTCTCCACCAGGCGCGCACAGTCCGCCACCGTGTAAGCCGCCGTTTGCTCGCACAACACATGCTTGCCGCTCTCCATCGCCGCGATCGAATGTTCTGCGTGGTACTCGATCGGCGTCGCCACAACGACGATGTCCAGCGGTGCGTTCACGAAATCCTCGAAGCGGGTGAACATCTTGTCGTCGGGCAGCGAGAACGCGGCCCCGGTATCGGCCAATGTGTCCTCGTCAATATCGCACAGGGCGGCGACCTCCACCTGCGGATGGCCGGCCAGGCTTCGCATCAGCCCGCCGCCCCTGTGCAATCCCACAAATCCGGTCTGTAACTTGCTCATCCTGTCCCCAGCTCCTTCCTCACCTTTTGGTCCTGTGTTGTCAAGCGGCCTCTTCTGCCGCCAAACGACAGCCTATTCGTCCCACAAAGCTTCCACCAGCTCCACAGCAGTATCCACAATGCGTTCGACGCCCTCCAGGGCAATCCGATTGGGCCCAACCAGGCATTCATATCCCTCCTGTTCGAAGGCCGCCTCGGTTGGCTGATACATCGCCAGGTCGTTCGTTAGCTCAGACACCACCGTGTAGGGAAAGGGGGAACGCCGCTTGATCGAGAGCCCGTGCTCAACGAACAGTTCACCCGGATTGGACGCGATCGCAAGAGGTCCAATGCGTGCCGCGTTGACGGGTACCTCCCACTGCTCCGGCAAGCCGGCGACAAGCTCGGCCTGCCGGTCAAAGATATCGGCGCGTCCACCCGCCCCACCCCAGTTGAGTCGTTCTATCGCCTCAGCCGAATGGTCAGCCGGGTTCCGCCGCGGGACAGTGATATCCCGGCGAGTCGCGCTGACAGCGATGGGTCCCTCAACCGGAATCGCCCGCCGCGCCGCGTCCACCGCCTGCTCCGCAAAGTAAGTTGCGCCCTCTCGCCAGCGCACGCCCCCCAGCGTCACGTTGATGTCCGCACACGCGCCCGGCGTATAAACGGAGATTACGCCGGGACCGTACCCTTCCCTCATGTGCTCAGCCACTACGCAGGGGTAGTCCGCCGACCAGGTCGTACCGCCCTTTGAGTTGGTATGCAGCGAGTAGTTGTAGAAGACGCCCAGTGTCGACCCGTCCAGCCTGTCAAAACGGACGACCCACATCTCGGGGTCGACAGGACCTGCCGTCCCATACACTTGGGGGATGTACTCCAGATCGTTGAGCGCCTGCGGCATCCACGTGTTCATCACCTTGCCGTCCGGGCAGATGACTCGACGGTTGTGGATTCCATGGTGGACCAGGGATCGGCCAATGTGCATCGAAGCCGGCTCCAAACGTCCAGCCGCGTCCTCAACGCTTGCCGCGATGCGGTCCGGCAGCGTCGAGAGGTAGTCCGCGTCTATCACGTCTGAAGAATAGACGCCCTCAGCCGTATAGGGTCCGCTATGCGTGTGGCTGCAGGAGATCAGTATTGCTTCCGATGGGATGCCTGTACGGCGAGAGGCTTCGGCGATTATTGCATCCGCCCGCGCCTTGGGCAGTCCAATCAAGTCGACACCCACAATGGCGATCCGCCTGTCGCCGCTTTCCGCGACGAGCGCGTGGGACTGCAACGGATCCGTCGTGCCTTCGTTCCTGCGCGGGTCGAGGCTCCCGCACATGAAGAGACCCTCCGGCGGCGTAATGTCGGTCTCGCCGAAGCCGATGCGAAGTTGGCTGTCTGACACAGTCAAGCCTCCTGGGAGTCTGAATGTGGGAAAGTGGGGCTGCGTTCAAACGCGGCGCTAACGAATGGCAGCCTCGTCCTCATAGTAAACCCAACGACCGGCCAGACGAAACTGGATTAGAGTGAGTACCACCAGGAGCATGAACAGCAGCCAGGCGATAGCGCTGGCATAGCCCATGCGAAAATAGAAGAATCCCTGGTTGTAAATGTAGACAACCCAGAAGAGGAGAGAGTCCATCGGACCTGCAGCCGCCAGTCCGTAGTTTGCGCTGCCCAAAAGGAAGACCGGAGTGAAAATCTGAAAGCTGCCGATGATACCCATGATGACAACAAAGAGGATCGTCGGCGAAATCAAGGGAATCGTGATCTTCCAGAAGCAGCGCAGAGCACCCGCCCCGTCAATCGCCGCCGCCTCATACAGCGTCTGCGGGATCCCCTGCAGGCCGGCCAGATAGATGATCATCCCCCCTCCGATTCCCCACAGGCTCCAGAGCACGAGTGAAGGTTTCGACCAATCAGGGCTGGTAAGCCAGTTCGGGCCGACGATGCCAAATACCTGGTAGAGAGTCTCGTTCAGGAGGCCAAAACGGTCATGGAGGATAAAGATGAAGAGCGAAACGGAGGCAACGATTGGAACGATGGAGGGCATAAAGAAGACGGTTCGGAATACGGTGATGCCCCTGGCCTTCTGGTTTAGCAGGACTGCGAGCAACAGCCCAAGAATCACCTGCGGGACGACCGCTGCGCACACATACCAGACCGTGTTGTAAACGGTAAGCCAGAAGCGGTCGTCGTCAAACAGAATGCGTCGGTAGTTTTCCACTCCCAGCCAGTTTGCTGGCAAGAGGCTGTCATACTCGGTCAAACTGTAGTAAAACCCGGCAACAAATGGTCCCAGAATGAAGATGAGCAGGCCGAGAAACCAGGGCAAAATGAAGACGATCCCGTCGCGGGCTTCGCGCCGGCGAATCGGGCTTGCCCACACGCTGCGAGGTTTGGCAGAAAGGTCTGCTGTAACTTTACTATCCGTTGCGGGAATGGCTTCCTGGCTCATAACACAATACTCGGCAATGAAACGCCGACTCTGAATCATTCTGTCTGCGACGTGCCGGTTTCCCCGCCGGGCGAATTACCCCTTTATTCCGGACATGACGACCCCGCGGATGAAGTACTGCTGGAAGAAGAAGAAGACCATAAGAACCGGAATTGTCATCAGTAACGCCATCGCCATCATCTCCTGATAGCGGACTTCGGTTCGCTGGATAAACTGCTGCAATCCCAATGCCAGTGTGAACTTCTCCGGGCTGTTCAGGTAGATCAACGGCGCAAGAAAGTCGTTCCAGTGATGCAAGAACCCGAATATGGCCACGGTCGAGAGCGCAGGCTTGGAGAGGGGTAGCAGAATCTGATAGTAGATGCGGTAGTTCGAGGCCCCGTCGATTGTTGCTTGTTCGAACAACTCAGTCGGTAATGTCTTGAAAAACTGGCGCAGCAGAAAAATGAAGAATGCTCCACCACCGAAATAGTAGGGGACGATCAGTGGCCTGAATGAGTCGAGCCACCCCAGGTTCTTGAAGAGAATGAAGGTCGGAATCATCGTGACCACGAATGGCAACATCATGGTTGCCAGAAGAACGGCAAACAGTACCTCGCGGCCCGGAAAGCGCAGACGGGCAAAGCCAAATGCAGCCATGGAAGCTGTCAGCAGTTGTCCAAACGTAGCCAGCACCGTGATGAATGCGGTATTAAAGAAATAGAGCCCGAAGCGACCGCTTGTCCAGGCTACGAAATAGTTCTCCCATACAAAGGGATAAGGAATCCACACGGGAGGCCACATTCCAACCTGCTCATTACTCTTCAGTGAAGTGGAGATGAGCCACACCAGAGGCATCGCAAACAGGAATCCCAGGGCAACGAGCAAGCAGTAGACAAGCGAGGACTGTGCAACTTTTCGACTCTTCCCTTCGAATCGTCCCAAAGCGATGTTAAGCATAGCTTTCTGTGTCGGCATCTTCATCACGAATGGAGAAAAACTGAACGCGCATGTGTGCACCAGGGTTAAGAGAGAGAGGATTCAGGACCCGGTCTGCACCGAGTCCCGAACCCCGCAATTCAGCTCTTCAATCAGGCACGGTCTAGGAAGGCACCGGGAACTCGTTGTGCCGGTCCAGTACAGCCTGAATCTTCTCTTCCGCAATCTCAAGTTCGCTGGCAATGTCTTTGCCGCCAATCAGAATGTTGTCGAACATGGTGGCGATGTCGCCCAGTGTTTCAAGGATGCCGACGAAAATCGGAATCCACCGCACCGTGTTTGCCGTCGCGGCGAAGACCTCGCGCCGTTCGTCAAAGGCCGCCCACTGCTCACCCACATCGGAGCGCGCCGGCAGCCAGTGGAATCTGTTTGCGTGGTCAAGATAGAATTCTTCGTTCATCGAGAAGTCGACCAGGGCCCAGGCATCATCCGGCTGTCCGCCCTCCTTGAAAAGGAACCAGCCGCCGCCACCGTCATAGTTGGCGTGAATGCCATACTCCGGGAAAACCGGGCCCGGTATCATGCCAAAGTCGAGATCAGGTGAGTATTTGTCGTAGTTGCGAAGCACCCACTGCCCGTGCATCGCCAGACCCACCTTTCCTGCCGAAAATGCATCGATGCCTTCCGCCAGACTGAGTCCCCTCGTGAAGGCGCCTGCCGCCTCGTATCCTCCCTGGTCGTCCATCAACTGTTTCAGGAAGACCATGGCCTCTTCACCCTTGTCGGTTATCGTAACCTGGGTCAAATCCTCGTTGACCATGTCGCCATCAAGGCACCAGATCAACGTCAGAAACATGAGGTGCACGGGAGGATTGCCGAATGTGGGCGTGAACCCTATCACATCCAGGCGGCCTGCGTCGTCCTGTTCCGTTATATCGATTGCCATCTGGTGCAGTTCATCCCACGTCAATGGCGGCGCATCCGGGTCAAGCCCTGCCTCTCCCATGACAGTCCTGTTGTACAACAAAGCGCGCGTATCCGTCGTATAGGGAACGATCCATTTCTTGCCCCAGAGTATGGAATCCTTCTGCAGTCGCTCCCAAATGTTATCCCAAGTGAAGTTTTGGGCGCCCTCAATGTAGTCGTCCAGGATCACGAGCGCATCGCGCACCGCCAAGTCGCCGCTCTGCCACCGGCCCAGGAATGAAACCGGGGGCGGCGTGCCGGCCGCCAGCGCGGCCATCGTCTTCGTGTTCGAATCATATTCGCCAAGTTGCCAGACCGCTGTAACACCCAACCCTGCTTCATTGAACTTGTCCTGAAGGTTCAGGGCAGGGTCCTCCCATGGAAACCAAAATACAACCTCAGGCATTTCGGCAGCGGGCGCCTCTGCGTCCCCCGCGGCAGGCTCCGCTGCCGGCGCTGCGCAGGCCGCCAGCGCCAACCCCGCGGCGCCCAAGCCTGCCCCATGCAAAAACCTTCGCCGACTAAAACTGTGCTGCGTTCCCATTTTGATCCTCCTTGCTAGGTATGGAATCTCTGCTGTCGGAACAAATCGGAAAACGTCCTTCCTCACTCTTTGGAAGATAAATGCCATTTTATTCCCAATGGCGAGAGCGTGCAAACAAGAAAAATGTCATAAAATTGAGATGAGGCACTCTTTGCACGATTCCCCATCTGCCTATTTCGAGAACGCTAAGGGCTTACGGTAGGGTCAATTGCTTAACGTGTCGTTTCGTCCGTCTCGTACTACTGTTGTCCGGATATGGACCGATACGAAGCCGAAAGAACTCCCCTGCCTGGTGTAAACTGAAGACGAGATACGAACTGATCCTGTGATCGGACCATGAGTCGCACCTTCAGCTTTCACACCGCAGCACTCATTGCAATACCGTTCCTGTTGGTACCCGCAGCCTTTTGGCTGGGAATCAACATACCAGACTCCATTTCCCCTGAACGGTGGAGGCTTGGAGTAATCTGGTCTCTGCGCATCATATACGTCGGCGGGGCGTTCGTGGGTTGGCTGGCTGGACGTCCGCACTGGTTCCACAGCTGGGTGGGGTTCGCAGTGTACGCGGCGGTCGCAACTCTCCTCCAATTCGCCCTTTCGGTTATGGGATGGCAAAGTGGAGTGTTCGCGGCAGTCCTGGAAATCCTTTTCATTCTCTTTGCATTCTCGCCCTACTTCGTGAACGTGGTATGGGCTGGCTGGCACAGTTCCAATCGGCTGCTTGCCGTATACACGGTTTTTCCCCACGCAGCACTAATCATCCCGCTTGCGCTGCTTGTTCAAGGAGAATCAGTTGGAAGCAACTGGAGATTTGTGCTTCTGTCAGCAGCGGCGGCGGCTGTTATCGCTTTGCTGTTCCGGCTTCCCTCTGCAACGCGTCTTTTCAATGACAAGAGCTGGCCGCGGGCGACGCTGCTTTTTGGGGGCGTGATATTCACCAACATGTTATTTCTTCTCAGTTACGGCTACGTAGAGAATCTGAGGGGAATTATGGGCATGTTCACAGTTCTGATCCCGCTTGTCGGACTGGCCTGGCTGATACTAAGCGGGCCCTTGCTGCTTCCACCACTCGTCAAATGGTTGATCGGCATTCTTGGATTCGAAAAGGCATTTACCTCGTTTACAGATGGGGTTGCAAGAGCTCTGCCCCCATCGACCGGGGTTACAGATAGGATCAGCGACCTACCCGTCCTGCCGCAATCTGAGAAGGGAGGACACGATTCCCCCAAAGGAGAAGCAAACATGAGCGAAGAGACAGTAGTGGCTGCCGCGCCCGAAAGACGGCAAGCTGTCGGAGCGGACTTGGAACGGTTTTACAAACTCTCAATCGTAGTCCTGGGGGCGCTGGCAGTTCTTCTGGTCGCACTCTACGTCGGCCGCGCCGCGGTCTACAAAATCCACGAGTTCGAACGCGGCCTGCACCTGCGCGGCGGCCGCTTCCTCGGCGTGCAAACGCCCGGATGGCACGTTCAAGTCCCCTTAGTTGACACGGTCATAATTGTCAAAGTCATCGAGCGGCTGGGCTACGTCGAGCGCATACCCGCCATGACCTCCGACAATGTCACGATGGACGTCTCACTGCAGTTCACCTACCGCGTCACCAACCCTGAGCGCTTCGCCCTCGCCGTCGACGACCCGGAGCGCATCGTCTTCGAATTCGTGCAGGGCAGGCTGCGCGATGTCATCAACACCAAGACGATGACCGGCGTCATGAACCAGCGTACGGAGATGAACCTTGAGATTATGCAGGAGTTGAAGGAGAAGGAAGATCAGTA
Organism: Caldilineaceae bacterium SB0664_bin_27; assembly: GCA_009838625.1. GTDB lineage: Bacteria > Chloroflexota > Anaerolineae > Caldilineales > Caldilineaceae > Bin5. Next base: position 47,884 of record VXRG01000004.1, on the reverse strand, counting down.
CGGCGTCGAATTCATGACCGTCCAGATCCAGAGCGCGTCGCCGCCCGCCGAGGTGCTGTCAGCCATCAAGGACCGCATGGTGGCCGTGCAGCGACAGGAGCAGGCCGAGGCCGAAGCGGCCCAGCAGCGCACCGTTGCCGACGCCCAGTTCTACGCCGCTCAGAAGGAGGCCGAAGCCGCCGCCTATCGCATCTCTACCACAGCCGCGGCCGAAGCCGAACAGATCCAGCTAACGACCGAGGCCCAGCAGCTTGCCGTCCGCGCCATCCTCAGCGAACTGGAAGGCAAAGGCGCGCTCGCAGAAAAGTATATCGACTACCTCATTGCCGTCGAACTGAAGGAGAACAGCAAGTGGATCCTGGGTACCGGCGCCGAGCCGATCCTTGAACTGCGGCCTTCTGCGGAGGAGTGACGTATGCGAAAGCTACTTCTTCTTGCAGGTGGCATCGCTGTCCTGGTGGTCCTGACGCAGACCGCACAGCCGGTCCTGACCGTTTCCCGCCACCACAGCGAGCTGCTCACTAAACGAATCTACGCCTACCGCGACTGGCAGAGCACCGGTGTTCGTGTCGATCAGGGAGACCGGGTCGAGATTGAAGCGGAAGGTGAATGGCTCTATACGCCCGATGAGTTCCACGGGCCCGCGGGTCACCCGAGATTTCCGGCGCCAAGCTTCTATCCTGTTTCCAGCGGGTCCGGCGGCGCGCTCATCGGTCGCATCGGCGAAACCGGCGGTCGCTTCGTCGTCGGCGAAGGCGTAAACATGCAGGCGACCCAACACGGCATTCTCTACTTGCGCATCAATGACGACGTCCTGAGCGACAATGACGGCTATGTCGCCGTCAGCATCGAAGTAACCGAAACTGAAGAATCCCAGCCGTGAAAAAGGGGCACTCACCGAAAAAAAGAGGGGAGTGAGCTCAACACTCACTCCCCTCTTCTGTTCTCTCACCCCTTGCCTCTTACTCTTCGTCATCCCCGTAACTATGGCCGGCCAGGATTGCCCGAACCTCCGCGGCGCTCGATGCATTCTGCATCATACCAATGCGTTCCTCTTCGTGCGCCAGCAGCTGCTTTACGTTGCGCAGAACATCCCCCATCTTGTCGGCCGGGAACTTGCAGGCGCCGTTCTCATCCATATGCACAATTTCGCCCGGAGCGACGTCCATCCCGCGAATGTGCACGGGCACATTCACCGACTGCACCGCCATCGCCCCATGTCCCGGAGTGACGCCGCTGAGCAGATACTGGAAGCCCATCGGCCGGATCTCGTCGATGTCTCTTGACGGGCCGTTCGAGATGCAGCCCACACAGCCTACCGCCTGCATCGCGGCAGTCATGTTGCCGCCGGCCAGCCCTACCTTGCCTGCAATTTCGGGCGGAAACTTCTGCTCCAGGACCAGGATCGTCGGCTTGGGCGACGCGTCCAGCGCCTCCAGCACGTCCGTGAAACCCACACGCGAGAAGTTTGGATCCGGCAGCCCATAGACGCATGTAACCGCGTAACCTGCCAGCGCTCCCAACTCAGGATACATGCAGCGGATCGTCTCATCCGTATACCAGTTTTCCGTCCACGGGTTGTAAAGGCCCAAGCAGAGCGGATCTTCAGGGTAAGTGGCGACAACGTTGGTGATCGACGGCGTATCGACCGTCTTCAACTCTTCGAGGATCTCTTGAGGATTCATTCCGTCTTCCTTGTCTGGTCTGTCTGGGCTTGGTTCAAAACGATTCCGTTAAGGGCTGTAATTCTGGATGAACTCGCAAATCCGCTCCATCGCCGGTCTCAGCACGTCCATCCCCGGCGCGTAACAGATGCGGATCGACCCTTCACCGCCGTTGCCAAAAGCGCTGCCCGGTGCAACGGCCACGTGCATTTCTTGCAATAGATCCAGCGAGAATTGGTATGAGTTTTTGATTCCGTCAAGTTGCGGAAAGAGGTAGAAAGCCCCTTCCGGCTCCGGCAAGTTGACCCCGGGAACCTCTCGCAGCATCCCGGCACAGAAGTCGCGCCGCTCCTGAAACTCCTCTACCATCGCCGCTATGTCATCCTCTCCATGGGCGATCGCCGCTTCACCGCCACGCTGGATCATTGTAGGCGCGTGCGAAACGATGAACTCGTTCAGCTGTGCCGCTTTTTGTACGAAGTCCGGCCTGCTCACCATCCAGCCAAGCCGCCATCCCGTCATGCAGTAGGTTTTGGAGAAGGAGTTGACGACGATGACGGCGTCCTCTCGCGAACAGAGCTTCAGGATGGAAGGCGCAAGCTGCCCTGAACAGGCGCTGGCGCTACCCTCCCTGCCCCCTGCTTCGCCCTGACCGCCGTAATATATCCGCTCGTAGACCTCGTCGGTCAGCAGCCACAGCCCGTGTTGCCGCGCAAAGTCCAGCAACATCCGCTGTTCGGCGACCGTCGCTGTCCAGCCGAGTGGATTGGAGGGCGAAGCGTACAGGAGCAGGCGTGTACGCGGCGAAAGCGCACGCTCCATGGCCTCCACATCCGGGGTAAAGCGCTGCCCCGCCCGCGCCATCGGCACTTCCACGGCGCGTGCACCGAACATCTCAATCATCGCCGATCCATTCGGCCAGTTCGGGCTCAGTACAATCGCCTCATCGCCCGGATCGATGACACACTTGATTGCCAGGTTTAGCGCCTGCACGCCCCCGGAATTGATCTGAATCTCCGTGGGATCGATCTCTACGTCGTGCAGCCTTGCTATCAGGTTGGCAATTGCCACGCGCAGCGACGGCAGCCCCTGATTAGGGGAGTAGTAGGTCCAACCCTCCTGCGCTGCCTGGTTCACCGCGTCGATCACGTAGGGCGGCGTCGGCAAGGTTGACTCGCCAAACTGCAGGGGAAGCACGTCCTCCATGCCGAAAGCCACGTCCGCCAGCGCCCGTATTCGGGACACAGGAACGCGCTCGGCCGAGGGCGCGAACGAAGGTAATGACATAGGGGTCGGGAAGATCCTTTCAGAAACTGACGGACTCATGTTTCCCGATGGAACGGCCGCAGTCTTGTTTGAATCAGTTATCCCTGTATGAGGGCGCGGGCGATCTCTTCCCACTCTTCAGGCAGAGAAGCACTGCTGGGCGGTTTCTGGGCGCGTTGATACCAGTGATTGGCATTGGGTATATCGCCTTCAACCCGGTGCAGATAGGCATGTACCCAGGCCGAACCATTTAAGTCCGGTTGCCCCTGCAATGCGTCGTGGGCGCCGTCCCAGTCGTCCCCCGCCTCCATCCACAGGGCCACCAGCGGCGCGCCTACATCGGCTGGCGGGGCGTCATCAGAAAGGCTCGCTTTGAATTCGTCAAAGGTCATCGTTCACTCCTATTGCACTCTACTGCTTGCCAAATCAAGGTCCGCTGCCTCTACTCCGGCACCACCGCGATACAATCGACCTCGAGCAAAATGTTCGGCAATTGGCAGCCGATCGTCGTCCGCGCCGGATACGGCTTGGTGACATACTGCTCGTAGACCTCATTCATCTCGGCAAAGTCGCTCAGGTCGGCCAGAAAGACACCGACCTTCGTCACGTGCTCCCACGACGTTCCCGCCTCTTCCAGCAGGATCGTCAAATTGTCGAATACGCGCGTCGCCTGTTCGCGAAATCCGCCTTCGACGCGCTGGCCTGTGGCAGGGTCAAGCGGCCCTTGACCGGCGATGTAGGCGACCGGACCGTCGGCCACGATGCCCTGCGAATAGATGCCCGCGGGCGGCGCCCCTTTCTCAGTGTGTACTTCCTTGCGCATTTGTATTGTCTCCCGTTTCCTCTTATGAAATGGTACTGACCAGTACCTGCCGACCTTCTTCAGGCTTAATGAGGGATGTCTGGCGTTTCGTTTTAGCAACTCGAAGTTTCTGTCAGCAAACTGTTGAACATCTCTTGGCAGATTTTGATATCGTTGCCAAAATTCAGGGTTGGCGAAATGTCATACAGCTCTTTGCAATTCCCTGCTCGCAAATCGGCAATGGCTTGTTCGGCGAGATGTTCCAGTTTCCCACTCTTGACATCTTCTTCAAATTTCTCATCCCAAATCTTAGCCTCAAATTCCTCGAACCATGCCCTGAATCGAGCCAGTTCGTGCGCCGAGAGTTGAGAAACGGCAAACTGTAGATCCTGAACTGTCCTGGTAGTCATCTTCTCGCCCCCCCGTTTCGGCACTCCACTGCAGCTCTTTGGCAATTCATAGATTACACTTGCCCGCCAGCGTTCTCTCGTTACAGGATCAGACCAACCTATTTGGGTTGCGCCCTTTGAGTTCTCGCCGGCCACTGGCTCTTGATGTAGGCCAATACGGCCCAGATCTCAGTGTCGTCAAGCTGATCGCCGAAGCCGATCATATTGCTCCGGTATCCACTGCCTACGTAAGCCTCCGTTCCAATCTTTGTGATCTCAAACAGCTGCTCGTCAGGGTGATGCCAGGTGTGTCCGGTCTCATCATGCGGAGGGGCAGGTAGGAATCCGTTTTCATCCCGTATCTTCCAATTCGCTTGCCCCTCAAGCTCCGCGCCGTGGCAGGAGGCGCAATACTGCTGGTAGAGGATTTCACCCAGCGCAACCAACTGTGTGTTGGAAACGTCTGCCCCATCCACAGGCCCGTCAACCTGGGGAAGGCTGACCTCGGTCGGAGTTGCTGTAACTTCTACGGTCGGGGCTTCGCTCTGCAACGGTTGGCCGCTCTCTTCACCCCCGGAAGGACCGCATGCCAAAATGACCAGCGCCGACGCAAGGCTCAAGGAAAGAAGAGTCCCGCGTATCATTTACGTGCCCCCAAGCGCCTCCCCCAAGAGGCGCAGCCAGTTCCCATGACAGATCGCCGCAATATCATCCTCTGAATATCCGTTGCCGCGCAACAGCTCCGGGATCCGCTGCAGATCGGCGATCGTGTCCAAATCGGCCGGAGACTGCTCGCGGCCGAAACCGCCGTCAAGATCGGTGCCTATGGCGATGTTGTTGGCGTTGCCCGCCAGTTCGCATATGTGATCGATGTGGGGCACCATATCTTCCAGCATAATATCGTAGTTCCACGCCTGGCCACCCCGCCACTTCGTCGACATCATCCAGACGTCCATCGCCATGCCGACGACGCCACCGCGTTCGATAATGGCGCGCAGCTGCTCGTCGCTGAACTGGCGCTGGTGCGGGACGATTGCCCGGCAGTTGTTGTGGCTGGCCAGAACCGGGCCATTGTAGATCTCCAGCGCCTGCCAAAATGACTCATCAGACAAGTGCGTCAGGTCCAACATGATCCCCAGCCGCTCCATTTCCCGCAGCAGGGCCGGACCCATCTCGCCCAGTCCGAGTTCCGTCCCCGTGCCGCCCGCGTAGCGGTTGGGCCCGTAATGAGAAGGACCGATTGCACGGAGCCCGGCCTCGTACCAAAACTCGACATGCTCCGGCGACAAGATCGGATCGGCCCCCTCCATCGAGAGCACAAAACCGAGCGGCGGCTCCTCGCCTCCCGCGTCCTCCCATGCCGTCCATTCATTCCAGTGCTTGTCCAACTCGCTCCCGGTCGTGATGACGCGCACGATCCCCAGATCCTCCAACCCCCGGTAGTAGGCCAGATGACCCTGCGCGATCGCGCTGGCCTGGGTAGGATGATCGTAGTCGATGTTCGGGGCGGGACGTCCCGTCGAGCGCGCGATCGCGGTCGCGAAACTGAGCGCGACCCGGCCCTTGCGCATCTCCGGAAAGGCAACCGTACCGTAACCTTGTCCCTTGCCGCTGTTCTTCTGTTCAGTTGTCCGAATCGTATAGACCGAACGCGTCAGGTCCCGGTTGCCCTGCAGCGCGTTCATCGCCAGATCGAGGTGGGCGTCAATGAGAAGCATGGAGGACTCCAGATTGTACAGATGTCTGAACGTTTGCGGATGTTTGAAAGGGGAGTGCCATCTTTCGCGCGTCGGCGCACCTGACCAGCTGCGGCCGCGTCCCGCCTGCGCGTGCTATCGTCTTTGCAAGGCAGAGGCGCGAAAGCGTCCTCCGAGACGTGAAAAACCCGCCGCCCGGCGTGCCAGACCCCCCAATGAGGCCCGGCTCTATAGGTCGGCGGGAGGCTACAAACGGCGCCAACTACCTGCTACATGGCCGGAATCTGCAACTGCCTCTCAACCTGCAGGCTGGCGCTGTCTACCACGGTGACCCCGTTTTCCCCGCCAACGTAGACGCTGCCGTCCACTTCCAGCATGCAGAGGGCAGGCGTGCTGTCCGAAACGGGAGTCCAGGCCGCGCCGTCCTGCGAGCTCCACAACTGCGTGTCATCGCTTAGCAGCCACTTGGTCGAACTGCCGTCCCCGTTTGCCAGGGCGACGAGCGAGTTCACCTGTTCCGGCGCGCCGTCCACGGCGGCAAAAGTGCGGCCCCCGTCCGTCGACCGCCAAAGTCCGCCTTCCTCTGTTCCCGCCAGCACCAGTCCGCTGCAATGCACGTCAGGCGCAACCGCAACAGTCTGGTAGGCTGCGTCAGCGGAGCTGCTGCGCTTCCACCCCAGCCCGGCATTGGGCGAACGGTAGATGCCCTCCTCCGTTCCAGCGAAAACCACCTGCCAACGGGGCCATGCGTCCTCCTCCATCGGCGGCGCCCACGCAAGCGTCAGAACGGTCAGGTTTCGCAAACCAAAGTTGCTAGGCATCCAGCGGAGGCCCCGATCGCGAGTGCGGAGCACGCCGTCACCCTCGCTGCCGGCCAGGATAACGCCCGAGTCGTCGTAGTCCGGCGATGAGGCAAAAGTGAGCACGGCCGATTCCGCGCCCTCTTGCCAGGCCGCCTGCCATTGTTCCGCAGTGTCCAGAAGATAGGCCACGCCAAATGGCGCCCCGCCGGTGAAAATGCGATCCCCCAGGCTGCAGGCCGCGGTCAGCCTTTCCTGCGGCTGGGGAGTGGGCGTCAGCTCCTCCTCGCCAACGGCAAACAGGCCATACGGGCCGGCTGCCCAAATACTTCCTTCATATTCTGATAGGGAGAGAATGATCGACATCGTTTACGGTTCCATGCTTTCTGTTGGTTCGCGGTGGAATACTATCGTGTTGGTGCCCAGTGCCATCAACGCTCCGCTGACGGCCGTTTCCAGCACCGCGGACTGCACTCCCGTTACATCCACCAGGCCCGTTTCCTTAGCATTGACAAGCTGCTTCTTGACAACATCATACGCGTGAGCCGGCCCGGCCTCTTCCAGCCGGATGGCCGCCACCGAAGGGGATTCAATGCCCGAGTTCTGGACGATCTGCAGGAAAGGCGCGCTCAGAGAGTCATACAGCACCTTGACGCCAACGTTCTCTTCTCCATCCATCTCGAGCTTGTCCAGCGCACTGCGCGCGTGGACGAACGCTGCCCCGCCTCCCGGTACAACCCCGGTCCTGTGAGCCTGCGAGACTGCGGTGAGCGCCCGCTCCGACAGGGCCGATACAATGTCGCGCTCATGCTTGAGGTTGGTGCCCACCTTCAGGACGCCCATGCCGCCCGTGAGCGCAGCGATGCGGTTGATAATTTCGTCGCGTTCTTCATCATCAACCCGCAGGCCCTCAAGCCGGGTCCGAAGCTGATCGACCGTCTCCTGCATTTCGGCAATGCGGCTCTGGTACGGCTGAAGCTGCATCATTTTGCGGTCAACCTGTACACGCATCGCTTCGCCCAGATCGGCTTCTTTGGCATTGGCTGCGTAGGCATAGTAGTTGCGGCCAAGGATATTGGCTCCCGTCAGCGTGGTCAGGTCCTGGAAGGCCATCCGTCTCGGGTCGCCGATTTCCTTCAACTGAATGCCGAGAATCGAAATCTTCTTCTTCTCCTCGGTCTGGTTGCGCACCATCACATGCAGCGCCTCCTCCTTGATATGGGAGGCAATAATGACAAGAGACTTCTTCCCCATCTTCATCGCCGCCTCGATCAGCGCAACCGTTTCAGCCGCCTCCGAAAGCGTGTCATCGACCAGGGCAATCGTGGAATCACCGTAGATGGCCCATTTGCGAATCGGGTCCGTGTAGAGGTGGAAACTGGCGATCTCGGCTTTGTAATTGGCGCCTGCATGATATTCACGCGCCAGAAAAGGCGCTACAAACTTCTCCACCGAAACGCGCGCGTCCGGACCCAGCAGGTAGCTCAGTTCGCCGATCGTCGCAGCCAGGTCCCGGTCCTTGACAACGGTCAGGGCCACCACAGCGAGGTCGTCTTCGGTTTCGACCGGTGCGGCCATTTCGGTCAGTTCCTGGCAAATGGCCGCCGTGGCCGCTTGCAGACCGATTTCCAGTTCTCTGTATCCAATACCGGCCGTTAACATCTTCAAGGCCTGGTGGTAGATTTCCCGCGTCAGGAGGGCCGTGGCCGTTCCGCCGTCCCCCACCTGCCCGGCGATCCGCCAAACGATGTGACGCATGAGCATCGCGCCGACATCCACTTTCGGGTCACCCAGGCTGAGAATACGGCGTACTGCAGTCGCCGCGTCGTCCAGCAGCTCCGGCCCGCGCGTGCCGTCCCGCTCATGCACCACATGCCCGCCAATCGGGCCGAGGGTCGGCGCCAGCAGATCGGCGATGCTGTTGATGCCGCTGCTCAGACTTTCATGGGTCTCTTCCGGGCCGGCGACTGCGGCCCTGTAGTTTTTGATGCGTTCCAACTTTACACCTCGATTATCTTCCGTGTGCTTTGGCTCTTCGTCCGGATCGTCCCTCTTTCAAGTGCTTCGCATTCAAGACTATGACCACAAATGGGCATATTTCAACCCGCTGCCGGTGTTGAACAGGACCACGGTCTCGTCTCCCTGCAGCCAGCCCGACTCCAGCAGCAATTTCTGACCGGCCAGTGTGGCCGCGCCTTCCGGGGCCGGGAAAACACCCGTATGCCGCCCCATCTGTTTGGCGCTGCAGAGCATTTCTTCGTCGCTGACCGCAAGGGCAGTGCCACCGCTTTCCCGCACTGCCTCAAGAATCAAGAAGTCTCCCACCGCGGCAGGCACGCGCAAGCCGTCGGCAACCGTCTTGGCGCCTTCCCAGGCCTCGGCAAACTCATCCCCCTGCTCAAATGCCCGCACCATCGGCGCGCAGCCATCGCTTTGCACGCTGACCATCCGCGGCCGTTCGCTTCCGATCAGGCCTAACTCCTCCATCTCTTCGAATGCCTTCCACATGCCTACCAATCCAGTGCCGCCGCCGGTCGGGTAAATGATGACATCGGGCATACGCCAGTCCAACTGCTCGACGACTTCATAGCCCATCGTCTTTTTTCCCTCAATCCGGTAGGGCTCCTTTAGCGTACTGACGTCAAACCAGCCGCACTCTTCGACCTTCTCCCGCACTCTTGCCCCGCAGTCGGTAATCAGGCCGTCAACCAGCGTAACCTCCGCCCCCAGATTGCTGCACTCGACGCGAAAGGCCGCGGGCACATCCTGCGGCATATAGACGTGGGCGGGCATCCCTGCTTTGGCGGCATACGCGCTCATTGCGCCGGCCGCGTTGCCCGCGCTCGGAATCGCCAACTCCCTCGCGCCCAGCTCGTAGGCGCGGCCCACAGCCATCACCAGTCCTCTCGCCTTGAAGCTGCCGGTCGGATTGAGCGACTCATCTTTGATCAGGGTTTCGGGGCAGCCAATTTCATCGCCAAGCGCACGCGCGCAGGCCAAGGGCGTCCATCCCTCCCCCAGTTTGAGCTGCGCCGCCTGCGTCCTTATGGGGAGCACCTCTTCGTATCGCCACAATGAAGACTCACGCTCCCGCAAAGATTCGCGCGTCAGCGTCTTCGCCGCTTCCCCAAGATCGTAACGAGCCAGCAGCGGCTTCCCGCAGGCCGGGCACAGATTCATCAGCTGTTCAGCATCGTACTTCTCACCACATCGACCGCAAGAAAGATGTGTGAGTGTCGAACAGGTGGCTGTCATTTCTTCATGACCGGTAGGTGGATGCCGTCCGACGCAAGCCTGGAGAACATCGTGCGTTGTCACTTATCGACATATGGAATGAGGCAGCGGCACAGGGGAGCCGGCTGCCTGCACAATTGTACTTCCCTTCCCACCAGGAAGCAAAAAATAGCCGCGCATATTTCGCCTTGTTCCTACTGCGTCCGCAACCGCGGCGAACAGTCCATTTCCCGTCAGTCAATGAGGCCCGCGCCGTGCTCTCTCTTCTCAATACTCTTCATTCTCTCCTCTCAATTCTGGGCGGTCGGGCCTCCGGCCCTCCCTTGTGCAGGGGCTGCGCTACCGCAACGCCTCCCCCTTGCTAACCACCTTGTTCACTCTTCCCCAGCAGCTTGTCCTGCCAGCAGTGATTGTACGCCCCATTTTGGCTCAAGCCGCCAACCACTTGCCTCGAACCGCAGGCCTCCTCAACTCAGCACACCAATAAGAGACGACAACACTTGACATTCTGTTCGCTGTGAGCGATATTCTCACACTTGGCACAGCCCGGTATTGCAATCTTTCACTTGCCGAAACTTTCGCAGCCCGCAGCCGTATGTACAGATGAGACGACGCAATGCAAACAATGGTAGAAGCTCGAAACCTGCGCAAGACCTATAAGCGCGCCGACGGCTCCACGATAGAAGCCGTTAAAGGCGTCGACCTGGACATCCTCCAGGGCGAAATCTTCAGCCTGCTCGGCCCCAACGGCGCCGGCAAGACCACCACGATCTCGATGATCAGCGGCTTGGTGGCACCCACCGAAGGGGACGCTGAAATCGGCGGCTACTCCATCACCAGACAGCCTATGGAGGCCAAACGCCTGATGGGATTCGTCCCCCAGGAGATTGCCCTCTATCCGGAGCTCAGCGCACGGCAGAATCTCTCCTTCTTCGGCAGAATGTACGGTCTGGGCGGAAAGAGTCTCAGTCGCCGCGTCGATGAACTGCTCGAATTTGTCGACCTGGCCGACCGCCAGAGCGACCGGATCGACACCTTTTCAGGCGGCATGAAGCGGCGCGTCAACCTCGCAGCCGGTCTCCTCAACAGCCCCCCGCTCATCTATATGGACGAGCCCACCGTCGGCATCGATCCTCAGAGCCGGCGCCGCATTCTCGACACAGTCAAGATGCTGCGCGATGAGCAGGACATGACCGTTCTCTACACGACCCACCTTATGGAGGAGGCCCAAGAGCTGAGCAATCGCGTCGGCATCATGGACCACGGCGAGATCATCGCCATGGGGACCCAGGCTGAATTGACGCAGCAAGTCGGTGAAGAGGACAGGCTGGAAATAATGACAGGCGCACAGAACGTTGGCGAAGCGCTGATCGGAAGCATGCAACAGGAGATTGCCGGCGTAACCCGTGTTCTCTTCAACCCACCGGAGCAAATCGGGGACAACGGCAGCGAATCTACGCCCGCGCGTCTTACAGTCTTTGCCAAACGGGGTCGCACCGCGCTCCCGCAGATTATCCAAACTCTTGACGCGGCTGGCATCGACATCCAGTCTGTTGAAGTGCGTGAGCCAGACCTTGAAGCGGTATTCCTGGCATTGACAGGGCGCGCCCTGCGAGACTGACTCCCGGACCCGCCGCTCCCGGGGACGCCCGCGTCTTGACTGCCCGTTTCCATCACACCTCCCGTCCACCGCAGACCGCCCTGAAAGATGCGAAAGATTCTCGCAGTCACCGCGAAAGAGATTTACATTGTCTTTCGCGATCGCAACCTAATCCTTCTCATGTTCGCTACGCCGCTGGTATTGTCCACGATAATCGGGATGGCCTTCGGCGGAATCGGCGAATCCGAGGTTCCTGACTTTGCCGAAATCCCGGTCGCTGTAGTCAACCACGACGAAGGCGTCGACCTGCAAGAGATCATAAATCTGCCTGAGCAGTTTGCGAACCTAGATGCCCTTCCCTTTAATCTCGAAGACTTCGGGTTTCCTCCCAACCAGTCCGCCGTTGGCCCGAATCCGCTTCTGCAGGACGGCTCGGAACTGAATTTCGGCGACATCCTGTCCGGCATACTGCTGTCTCAACCTATCACCTCCACGAGTACAATCGGCGGAGCCGGATTCGACGTCGCACAGTTTGAATGCAGCCTCCTGGATCCGTCCGGTGAGGCCGGCGCCGCCAATTTTGCCGCCGAAGGGTCACTGGACGATCTGCTTGACGCAACCGCGGTTCAAGACCCAGAACAGGCGCGCGCCGCCGTCGACAGCGGTGAATTCGCAGCCGCGGTTATCATTCCCGCAGGGTTCAGCAGGCGAATGGTCCCACAATTTGCCTTCGATGAGGGCGGCAAGCTCTACACAAAACCCGCTGACGAGACCGGGGCCGTCGAGGTGTATGCCAACAGTGGGCGCCCGATCTCTTCCCGTATTCTCCACAGCATTGTGGCAGGGGTCGTCTATCAGTTTGAGCGCGTCAACGTCGCGCTCAGCGCCACGCTGGAAACGTCGGTCAATACGCTGTTGGACAGTCTTGCAGGAGGAGATATCGATCTCAGTGCCGTGGACCTGCCTGCAACAGCGGCCGCATTGCAAGGCTTGGACGCAACCGCACTCGAACCGCTCGGATGCCTGATCGCGCCCGGCGCCAACAACACCACCGTCGCCCAGCAGCCCCTGGACGCGTCGCAAGAGGCGCCGCCGTTTGCCCGCATTATCGTCCCGATAGGCGCAGCACAGGCAGTCTTCTTTGCGCTGTTCACCGGGGTATTCGGCATCAACTCCATCTATGAAGAGCGCAAAAACTGGACGCTGCAAAGACTGATCGTTTCACCTACCCCTCGCAGCTACTTGCTTGCGGGCAAGTTGCTTGGGAACGTGACCGTCGTCTTCCTGCAGATTCTCATTCTCATGGCGGCGCTGACCCTCATCGCTTCTGTTGTTCTCGGCGCGCCTACATTCATTTGGGGTACCAACATTACCGCTTTACTGGCGGTGACCGCGGCACTGGCCCTATGTGTTTCGGGTCTCGGCGTGTTTGTTGTCGGACTGGCGAAGACGCCCGAACAGGTCCAGCTCTTTGGGCCCATGATCAACATCAGCCTCGCCGTATTGGGCGGCGCCTTCGGCTTTGCGCTGCCAGAGCAGGCCGCGAGGTTTTCGCTGATCTACTGGGGCGTAGATGCTTTTGTGGATCTTTCGCTCTCCCAGCCTGATGTCTCACTCAATATTCTTGTACTTTTCTGCCAGGGCATTGCCCTCTTTTTGTTGGGAACATGGCTGTTTAAGCGGCGCATAGACCTTTAGATTCAGGCTCAACTCACGAACGACACGGCCAAAGCAATAGACATCCGGTACATAGTCTCCAATAGATGCGATCGATTCTGACAATTATCCTCAACGACTTGAAAATCTATTCTTCGCAGCGGGGCAACCTGGTCGGCCTGCTCGTCATTCCCGTCCTCCTTACAGTCGTTATCGGCTGGAGCCTGGGCCGCATCGGCGGCGGCGGGCCGACCCGCCTCCGAGTCGACCTGATCGATCTTGACGGCAGCGACATGTCAGCCCAGTTGATCGAAGAGCTTCGCGCCGCCAATGATGCACTCGTGCTATGTCCTCCTGACAATGACGCTGACGACTACTGCCGCCTCGAAGATGAACCTCTGGACATGGATCGCGCCATCGAGCGCGCGCGTTCGGGCAGGACCAGCGCACTAATCGCCATCCCCGCCGGCTATGCCGCGGCTCTGAACGACTTCCAGACCGTTACCATCGACTACTATTCACGGTCCGATCCGATGCAGCCCGGCCCCGTTCTGCAGAGCCTGAACGCCGTCCTCCAGCGCACGAGCAGCGCATCCATGACAAAGGGCGTGTCCTCCGCCCTACTCGACAATCTGACCAACGCGGTCACGCTGCCGGCTTTGGACGGGGAGACGCGCGACAGCTTCCTGAACACTATCTACCACCGCGCACTGCAGTTGTCGACTTATCAACCGCCAGCCGTCCTCTTCCGGGTCGTCGATGCCAACGAAGATGAAAGCGGCATCGACAACGGGTTCAACCAGTCCGCGCCTGGAATGGGGTCCCTGTACGTCATGTTCACTGTGCTCGGCGGCATGGCCGTCCTACTGCGCGAGCGCCGCCAGTGGACCCTCCAGCGCTTGATGGCCCTCCCACTTTCCCGCGCACAGATTCTTGGCGCCAAGATTGGTGTCTACTTCACTCTTGGCATGATTCAGTTCTTCATCGTTTTTGCAGTCGGCGCTGCATTTGGCATGGACTTCGGTAGTAGTCCACCTGCCCTGCTCGCGACAATGGCTGCCTTCGTCCTCTGCATCACCGCCCTCACGTTCGCTCTGGCCCCCTGGATCAAGAGTGAAGGCCAGGCCAATGGCCTCGTCCTCCTCCTGTCGCTGTCGCTCGCCCCCCTCGGCGGCGCCTGGTGGCCGCTCGAAATCGTCCCTGAATTCATGCAGACAATTGGGCACCTCTCTCCCGTCGCCTGGGCCATGGATGCCTTCCAGGACCTGATCTGGTATGACGGCGGGTTTACCGAAGTCATCCCGGAAATAGCAGTCCTCATGGCCGCGGCGGCTGTGCTATTCATCATAGGGATTCGCAGCTTCAAGTACGATTGAACGTCCGAGAATCATCGTAATTCTGGAAAAATGTTGAAATAGAAACAGGTCCGACTGCTTGATGCTTCGAAAGGTCTTAAGAATGGATCTGGCCTCTCATTCATGTCAGAGTAAAGCACTGAGGAAAGAAGCTGCAATGGAGCGCTAGCTTGCGACGAATTTCAGTTTCTCTGCTATTATTGGGTTAACCTCGCTCTCTTGAAACCGTAAAGGTAGGGAGTAAAAGCAAATGACGACTTTAGAGAGAATCAGAGACTTGATTCCAGACATAACGGCGGCAGAAAAGGCTGAGTTGCTCCAGTGGATTGTCCGGGACATCGGCGGCGCGTTTCCTGGCATCGAAAGTAGGCCGGGCGTATTGGGGGGTGATCCATGTATAGTGCGCACACGTATCCCAGTGTGGCTTCTGGCGCAAGCCAGAATCCTTGGTAGTAGTGAAGCGGATATACTAAGGGCATATCCAACACTTCGTGCCGAGGACTTGACCAATGCCTGGGCTTACTATCGAGCCAACAGAGATGAAATCGAACGGCAGATTAAGGTAAACGAGGCGGCATAGGAGTGGCCCGCCTGTACGCCGACGAAGACTTTCCGTTCCCCGTGGTTGAAGAACTGCGATCACTGGGGCATGACGTCTTGACAATTCAAGAAGATGGCAAGGCAAATCGCGGCATTCCAGATGAGGACGTATTGTCAGCTGCAAGAACCTATATACGGGCGGTGCTAACAATGAATCATAGGGATTTCGTTCGTCTCCATATGGAATCGTCAGTTCACTCTGGAATTGTCACTTGTACCTACGATCTGGAATTTGAAAGGCAGGCCAGACGAGTCCATGAGACGATTGAACAGTACGAGACATTGGAAGGTGAGCTGATTCGAGTGATTCGGGGCGCACCGTAAGTAAGGTTGTACGTCTCTCTTGGTGTTTCTTCGGGTTGTCTAAAGGATGGTGAAATTGTCAGGCGCCGCCACGCCCTTGGCAACTCTAAGTGAACGAAATACCAGTTAAAATATCGTTCTTGAATTGCCGCCACAACTTGGTTCAATTCTCGCAATTGGACGCTATGAATCGTCATGCCTCATCCTCGCAGAATTGCTGACCGATCTCAAGACAAACTAGACCCCACCGGCCAACAGTCCAGCCGCTACGCCGAAGCCGGCGTCGACATCGAAGCTGGCAATCGCGCCGTCGACCTGATGAAGTCAGCCGTGCGCTCCACCTTCACGCCCGCCGTACGCGCCGACATCGGCAGCTTCGGCGGCCTCTTCGCCCTTACCAAGCTTCCCGCCAGGCCTCTGCTCGTTGCCTCCACCGACGGCGTAGGCACCAAAGTCAAGCTCGCCGGCCAGCACAGCCGCTGGCAGGGCATCGGCCAGGACATCGTCAACCACTGCCTCAACGACATCCTCGTGCAGGGCGCGAGGCCACTCTTTTTCCTCGACTATATAGCCGCAGACAAGCTCGTGCCCGAAAACGTTGCCGCCGTCGTCCTCGGTATGGCCGAAGCCTGCCGCGCCGCCGGCTGTGCTCTGCTTGGCGGTGAAACCGCTGAGATGCCGGGCGTATACACTTCAGGCTCCTGCGACGTCGCCGGAACCGTCGTCGGCCTGGTCGATCAGGAAGCCCTCCTGCCCCGCCCACACGATATGCAACCGGGCGATCTGCTCTTTGGTCTGCCCAGCAGTGGCCCCCACACCAACGGCTACTCACTAATTCGGCACGTCCTCGCCGGCCGCGACTTGCAACAGCCGTTGGAAGACGGCATCCCGCTGATTGACGCCGTTCTCGCCCCTCATCGCTCCTATCTGCCGCATCTGTTGAAACTGGAGGAAGCCGGCATTTCCATCAAAGGCCTGGCCCATATTACCGGCGGCGGCCTTGAAGACAACTTGCCCCGAATCCTGCCTCCTGGCCTGCTAGCACGTATCAATCGCGGTAGCTGGGAAGTCCATCAAATCTTCCACCGACTGCTCGATTGGAGTGGAATGGAAACCGAAGAAGCTTACCGTGTATTCAACATGGGGATCGGCATGGTGGCCGTCATCGCCGAAGATCAGGCGGTTCCCGTCAAGAGTGCGCTGCCTGATGCCATCCCTATCGGCACCCTGACCGCCAGCAGCCAGTCTGAACCGGAGGTTGTATTCGAGGATTGACCTGCTATCCGGTCATGTTAAGTCCAGTCGCCTTCCAGGTCCGGCGCCAGCCTGTCAGAAACTTTCCAGCAGAATTATAGATAGGCCTCCTTGAACCGGCGCGGCAAAAGCGTCCACAAGTTCCCGAAGTCTCTGTCGCACCCTACCGAAAGGCAGCTCCATGACCACCGAACTCGTGAAACTCACATATAAAGGACCAGTCGCGACCATCGTCCTCAATCGCGCGGACAAGCTTAACGCTCTCAACGCGGAGATGCTGGCCGCCCTTGAATCCTACGCCGACGAACTGGACCGCAACCATGACGTACGCGTCGTTCTTCTCACCGGAACCGGCAGAGCCTTCTGTGTCGGCGCCGATATCTACGAATGGAGCGACCTGCCACCCCTAGAAATGGGCCGCCGCTGGATCCGCGACGGGCATCGCATCTTCGCCCGTTACGCCCGCCTGCCCCAACCGGTCATCGCCGTGCTCAATGGTTACACTTTCGGCGGAGGCCTGGAGCTGGCTCTCGCCGCAGACTTGCGCCTGGCAGCAGAGGAGGTGCAGCTATCCTTTCCGGAACTAAAGCTGGGGATCATTCCCGGCTGGGGCGGCACGCAGCGCCTGCCACAGCTTGTCGGGCCGAGCCGGGCCAAGCAGATGATCTTCAGCGGAGATCGCGTTTTAGCCGAACAGGCTGAACAGTGGGGACTTGTAAACGAGGTAGTTCCTGCGGACCAGCTTGCAGAGCGGGCGCTCGAACTGGCCGATTCCATCGCTGCCAACGGTCCGGTCGCCGTCCAAATGACCAAGCAGCTGATCGACGCCGCCAGCCCGGCCAGCGGCGACAACGGCGTCGTCCTCGAAACGCTCGCCGGCAGCCTGGCCTCCTACACGGCCGACGCCCAGGAGGGTGTATCCGCCTTCCGCCAGCGCCGCCAGCCGCAGTTCAGCGGTCGTTAGGAGACTGGGTAGATTCAGCACTTCGCAGGGCCGTGGCGGCGCGCCGAGTGCGTCACCCCTCATCGATCACTTCACCGCAATGGGGGCATCTGACCGGCGCCCGCGCCTCCCTTTCCAGTTCCTCCATAAACCCCGACCCCAGAATGCCCGCAGGCAGCGCGAACAACCCAATACCGACGATCGCAATGACTCCCGCCAGGAAACGCCCCGCCGGCGTCACAGGGAACACATCGCCGTAGCCCACCGTTGTTAGCGTGATGATACTCCACCACATAGCTCTCGGAATGCTGGCAAACTCCTCCGGTTGGGCCTTGTGTTCGGCAAAGAACATGAGCGAGGAGGTCATCACCAAGAGCAGGAAGAGTACCGACACGACCGCGGCCAGTTCGCCTTGCCTTGTGTGAACTATTTTACCCAAGGTGCGCAGACTGTTGAAGTACCGGCCCAGCCGCACGATGCGTGCCAGCAGACGCATGACCCGCAGGAAACGCAGGTCAAGCCCTCGCAGATTGATGAAGAAGACCAAGTAAACCGGAAGAACCGCCAGTAGGTCGATCAGCGCCAGTGGAGAGACAAGGTACTTGAGTCGACCCTTAACCGGATGCGCGTAACTCGGATTCTCAGTGCATGTCCAGACGCGCAAGAAAAACTCCACCGTGAAGATGCCGACCGAAATTACTTCAAAGAGATAAAAGGCGCCGGGAGAAATCCGGTGAATCTCCTCCACTGTCCCCACGATCAGCGCAACGACATTCAGAGCGATCAGGGTGATGAGGAAAACGTCAAAGATTTCGCTAGGCCGGTTACCCGGCGCAGCCTCTTCGATAATTTCGTAGACCGTTTTCTTTAGTGTTTTCATTTGAGGACCAAGGAAGGAATGACCAGGATTCCCCGCGGCTCTTTCAGTTGCCAGGGGGCGAAAGGCAAATGGATGCTGCGGGGTTAGGGGAAGCCCAGATCGTATTTCGAATGCGAGGCGTCTGCATCACCGTCCAGAATGACTGGCGGTTCTGAAGCATAGTAGGAGGATAAATCATCACTGCTGAGGTGGGCGAGGAGGGACTCGAACCCCCGACCTCACGGATGTGAACCGTGCGCTCTAACCAGCTGAGCTACCCGCCCAAATTAAGCCTGCTGTCGTCAAGAAACAGCCGATTCAGGAGCACAGCAGAGTATAGCACCGACCCCGGATTTGGCAAATTCATGCCAGCATAGCAAAATCATTCCGACGACAGTGCGTCACAATTATCGATACGACAAGAGCGTCCCTGGTCACACGCCAGTCGAGCCCTACACAACTTTCATGCCCCGTTTCACTCGCCACAGCCGGCTTCTGAATCGTATCTTCTTCACTTCGGTCATCGCCGCGGGACTGTTCGGCTGGTTTTACGTGTCCGGCAACTGGCAGCCCGACCCGTCAGCGTTTGAGATCGATACCCTGACCGGTGAAGCTGACTTGATCGATATCATCGCCGGCCTGATCGAAGACGCCATCCAGGTCTTCCAGGAAATCACCGGTTAGCAGTCCGCATTTCGAACATTCGCCCCCTACCTACTGGCCCTGTCCGTCTGGCGCGTGTATGCACGCCTGTCCTTCCCTGGCATTCAGATACTGGCATAGCTCTATGTAGGCGGGTCGGAAAGTTGGCGGGCCACAACACGGGCTGGGCTCCATGATTCCCCACCAGAACTGCTCTTCATCCTCGGGATTGCCGTCGCTCAGCCACTCCAGATTGGGCATTGTGATCAAACTCATCAGGCCAATCCACGGATGCCAGTTGGCTTCGGCCCATTCGTAAGCGCGTCTCAGATACTCTGCCTGCACATCGAAATCGATACCGGCATCCCTGCCATGCCAGCGATAGTTCGGATTTACATTGTCGGAAGTCCAGCCGAACTCCAACAGGACGATCTGCTTGTCCGTGTCACCGTAATGCTCCATGATCGCCCGAATATCCTCAACATGGCGGAAACTGAAGAACCGGTGCCCACCGTACCGCTCTTCCGTAGCCGCAACCTCGGGGTCCAGCTCGGGAGGCGCTGCAAATCCAACCCCATGGACGCCAAGCGCGTCGAAGTAACCCTCGCTGCTTCCACCCATTGCCTCATACATTTGCTCGTAGTACACGTGGTCCGGCATCGCGTATTCGTTGTCATCTCCCGTCGGCGCCATTCCGGCGCTGACAACGATTGCATTCGGGTTGGCCTGCTTGATCGCCGCATACGCCCGGCCCAGAAAATAAACATATTCGGCAGGATTCGGGCGCTTGTGACCCCACTCACGGCTTAGATTCGGTTCATTCCAGATTTGATATCCCTGAATACAGCCAACGGCCCCGGGCTTACAACTGTAGCGGCTGGCCAAGGCAAATACATAGTCGGCGAAGTGATCCGCGCTATCGGGGGGAAGACCCGCCCAGAAATCTCTTTTCTGCGGATCGATTGAGATCCGCGCGAGGAGTTTCAGATTGGCGCTGTTCACCTGGTGTACAACTCGGTCCGAGAATGACCAATCCAGGTGCCCTTTGCCTGCTCCCTCTATGTTCTCCCAGGCAAAAGTCTGCTTGACCCAGTGAAAGCCGCCCTCACGTATCAGGTTCAAGTCTCTCTCCGCCACCTCGGGCCGCCACCAGAGGAAGGCCTGCGTGCCGAAATCAGGGCTCTCCATCGTCGCGGGTAAGAACCCGTCTTCTCCCACCTGTTCCGCTTGCGGCGACTGCGTGTCTGGCTGCTCCTCCGTCGGTGCCGGCGTGGCAGTTTCCTCCGGCTCCGGCGTCGCCGTCGGCGGCTCGCTGGTCGCGGTGGCCGTAGGGGGTGCAGGTGTATCCGTTGGCGGCGGGCTCGTCTCGCCGGCCGGTGTCGACGTCTTGGTCGGTGTCGTGGTCGGCTCCTCGTCAGACCGATTGCAGGCGGCCACAGAAATCAGAGCGAGCAAGAGTATTCCGATAAGCAATCGGGATCGCAAGGTCATTGTCTAGCCCTTAGAAAAGATGGGACTGATTAAATTACATGGTCCGCCGTACTTCCACAGCCTTTGAGGCATTCCCACTGGGAACGGCCTCAGCGCATGGAGGAATGCGCCTCAATCAGCGCGTGCACGCGCGGAGCGGACGGCACAAGTCTCTTGAGTCCGCTGCGGACACTACATTTCGCGCCAGGGGAAGCTTTCCTATTGTAAGTGAGAATGAAAATTATGAAAAAAGATTGCTAAAGAGCGTATTCTTCATGCCGAAACGACTAATGCTGTGGTCCCTCGGACTGGCTAAGTTTCTCAGCCCTGCGAAGGCGGCCAGCTGATCGCGCCGATCGGTAATCTTAAAGAAGCTCAGGCGAAATACATTGGACAGTGCGAAAAAGATCAACAACAGGAGCAAGAAGATGGCCGGGGTGATCATCAGATAACCGGTCGTCTGCTGCGGCCACACGCAATTCAGCCGCGTTGCGCCTTCTTCAGAAAAGCGAGGCCGTCACTTCGCGGAACTTCAGGTGACTTGGTTAACGGGTGCCAGAAATGCGCCAGCGGCGCCCGTGTTCCGGGATATTGTAAGCAGGAGTATAGTTTACGCCGTATCGCTGATGTCTACGGCCCCATAGGTTTCCTGCCAAGTTACCACTCTCACTGCCCGCTCGCGCATCTTGTCACCGCGTAATCTCCCACGCCAGATGCTGAATCTCAGGCAATACCAGCTTCTCCATCGCCAGTTTGACCGCATTGGTCGAACCCGGCACACTGATGATCGCACAGCCCCGATACGTGCCCGCTGTGGCACGGCTGAGCATCGCCGCCGCCCCCACCTCGTCGTAGCTGAGCATCCGAAAGATCTCTCCGAATCCCGGCAGCTCCTTTTCCAACGCCTGCGACAGGACGTCATAGGTGCGGTCCCGCTTACTGACACCAGTGCCTCCGTTGAAGATGATCACCTGCGCGCCGCTCCCGCTGAAATCTTCCAGAGCGGCCGACACCTGTTCCGGCTCGTCCGGCACGATGCGGGAAGCGATCACCTGGTGACCCTCAGCCTCGGCCATCTGGCGGATTGCCTGGCCGCTGCGGTCCGTTTCCGGCGTGCGTGTATCGGAGACGGTCACGATCGCAAAGGCGATGCTGCCCTTTTCTTCTTCCGCCAGCCGCCGATGCTCCTCTGAGCTCAATCCATTCTGCATGTTTCACCCTCTCATCACCTGTATGTCAATGAAGACGCGCGAAGATTGCGAGGCACGCAGAGGGTCTTGGCGCCTCTGCTCTCTCAACTCACCTGAACATTATACATCTGAATCGAGAAAGCGGCTCTCCCGGCCCGGGTGCAGTCCAGATCTGGGATGTGAACAAAGGCGAGGCGTGAGGAGCGAGGAACGGGAACTGCCGGCGCCTCTGCAGGAGATCGGATTGCGGGCTGGCCGCGGCGATGTTGTTCGTCGGGATATATGAGAGTTCGTCACTAATGTGGTATGCACTCATATGAAAGTATTGGCCTGCGGCGCGGGCGATGATGCGCGGAAAGGGGACAACTGTGGCGTCTGAAGTGTCCGTTTGGGCTGATTCTGTACGGCCTTCACGGAGGACTCCGGTTCATCATTTCGATGGCTGAGGGGCGGTCTTTCGGCGGTGCGGTGGAGGGCGCGAAGGGGCCGCGAAAGTGATGCATTTTCCCAAAAAGTGATGCATTACTGGATATTGGGTCCTGACCAGAGAGAAATAGGGCGAAAAACGGTGTGAAAGTGATGCATCAATAGGGATGCATCACTTTCATGCAAAAATCGGGAGAAATGAAGGTGTCGCGGGAGCGTGCTTTCGAGCTGATTTTGGCTGCAAAATCGGCGCGGAAATGCGGTTGTTCGCGGTTGGTGATCTGTTAGACTTGTACAGGTTTTGTTTATGTTTTGTACAGGTTTTCGGAATTCAGCAGAAGGGAACGCCCCAAGCCTGGTTGCATGCAGATGTATATGAAATTCATACAATTTCGGGGTGCATCACAGATTTGGGATTCTTCAGAGCAGCATAATATGGATCCCGATAAAACTCCCCAGAGGCAGCCTGAATCTCGCCCCCATTTTGGACTGCATCCCCCTTGGCCTCCAATCCCAACAGGTGCATCCCAACTTATTGTCCGTCCTCTAGAGCCAGCCAATCGGCCGACTGAAGCCACTGCTGGTCAACCATGTCTCCCCAGCAATCTGGGTGGGATGCTCCCGTACCGACCAATAAATTTTGGCACGAATCGGCCGGCCTGCTATAATCCGGTTCTGTGTTGAATACGATTCCAGCAACCTGGTAGTATCTCCCGATTCGCTCCGCCTGTTATAGCATTTTCCGATTGAAGTTTCGCCGTCGTTGGCTTGTGTCAGCTGGCCCCAGTGCGTATTGACGCCTCGTCTGCGAAACTTGAGCTATCAGTTCGCTGTCGATCCCTGTGGTTCAGGATAGCATGGCGGCAATATTCTCCAAGACCAACTCCTTCGTGTTCATCTTTCCAACGAAGTGAACGCGGTTCTACCTTAAACGTTCAGTCCATCAAATTTCCAGGAGGAAAACTGTGCAGCGAACAGAAATGAGTCGAAGAAGCTTTTTGCAGTTGGCCGCGGGCAGCACGGCAGTCGGTGCGTTAGCCGCGTGCGCGGCGCCGATGCCGGCCGGCGGCGATATGGGCGCATCCGCCGAACCAATTACCCTGAACTTCTTTAACCGGGGCGGTCAGTTCATCGAGAACGTCATGGACCAGCAGATGTCTCTGTATAGGGAGGCCAACCCCAACATCGAGTTCGAGATTAACGCGGTGGCAGGCGCCTCCCATCAGGAAGCCCTGCTGATCATGATTTCCGCCGGCACTGGACCGGACATGTGGTTTGACGCCAACCGCACCACCGGCCCCCTCACACGCAAGGGTGTGACGACCAATCTTGAGCCGTACTTTGAGGCGGATCCTGACTTTAGTGAAGATGACTATGTCGAAAACGTCTGGATCGCTCAAACCTACGACGGCGCCCGCTGGGGCATCCCCTGGGATAGCGGCGCGATGCTCATGGCGTTCAATATCGACTTGTTCGATGAGGTTGGCGTTCCACATCCAGAGCCGGACGCATGGATGACATGGGACGAAATCGTCGAACTCGCCAAGGTTCTCACATTCGACCTGGACGACAATTCAGCCAGCGATTCTGATTTCGATCCGGCCCGTGTGCGTCAGTACGGCCTCAGGGCTGGCTTTGGTCACGGTCGGCCGACCTACATTTGGGGCAATGACGCGGAGATTATCGCTGACGACGGCACGATGCCCATGGACTCGGATGAGTTCATTGAGGCGATGAACTGGTTGGCGGATTTGGGTTTGAAGCACTTTGTGAATCCATCGCCGGCATACGAAGCCGCTGGCGAGACCAGCTTGCAGGCCGGCAACGTTGCCATGCAGCACATCGGCGTCTGGTCATTGGGCCGCATCAATCAGGCCGGTGTCAACTGGGGCACATTCCCGGTACCGTATAACAAAACAAAGACTTCCTACGGCCACTACTCGCCCCTATGCGTTTTCTCCCAGACTGACTATCCCCAGGAATCCTACGATTTCATCTCCTGGGCCTGCCTCAGCAACCCAGGGCAGCAGATTCTTGTCGATCTGGGTATGCAGCAGCCGACCCGTAAAGATCTGCGCGAACAGTTCCTGACCAATGAGTCACCGCCGGAAATGAAGTACCGCCAGGCCTTCTATGACGCGTTCGAGGATAAGGCAACGTTCCGCTGGCCCGGAGACACCATCGGCTCTTACTACGGTGGCTGGTATCAGACGATGCTGGATTACTGGGGACCGTATCTGGACCAACTTTGGATCGGTGATATTCGCTGGGAAGATGTCGCCACTGAGGTGCGCCAGGGCTCGGAACATATCCTGCAAACTGGTGAAATCACCTAAATGCAATCTTCACCTGCTCAATCTACACCCGCTGCGCAGACCGATCGAGGTCTGCGCTTTTTCCATCGTCTCAGCTTCGAGGAGACTTTTTTTGGCTGGCTCTTTATCGTTCCAGCTGTGTTGGGGCTGCTGTTTTTCCGCCTCGGCCCGGTGTTCGCCAGCCTCTATCTGAGCTTCACGAAGTACGAAATCATCACCGCCCCCAAGTGGATCGGATTCGCCAACTACACCAAGCTGGTCACTGATGCTCTGTGGCTGCGATCCATTGAGGTGACCTTGTGGTATGTGTCTCTTTTTGTGCCTCTGTCCCTCACATGTGCCTACACTATTGCTCTGCTGATGAGCCGCAATGTGCGGGGGATCACATCCTATCGCACTCTCTGGTATCTGCCGTCAGTGGTGCCGGTAGTCGCCAGCGCCACCATCTGGCGTTGGGGCTTGAATCCGGAGTTCGGGCCGATCAACTATCCACTCAAGGTGCTGGGCCTGCCCGCCCCCCGTTGGCTGACCGACCCGGACTGGATCGTGCCATCCATTGTCTTTATCGGTCTGTGGGGGCTGGGCAACTCTGTGCTCATTTTTCTGGCTTCGATTACCAGTGTGCCCCGCACGTTCTACGAAGCCGCTGAAGTGGATGGGGCCAACCTCTGGGCCAGGTTCCGCCACGTGACGTTGCCACTCACCTCTTCGATTATCTTCTACCAGTTGATTGTGACGGTCATCAATAGCTTTCAGGTCTTCGGGGTGGCCTATGTCCTGTTTGTGTCGAATCCTTCTGCCTCCTCTGCCGGACCGGACAACGCCGCGCTCTTTTATGTTCTGTACATGTTTCGCAACGCCTTCGGCTACTTTCGCAACGGCTACGCATCAGCAATGGCCTGGATTCTCTTCCTCGTGGTAATGCTGCTGACGATTATTCTCTTCTACAGTCAGCGGCGCTGGGTCTATTACGAAACAGAAGGGGGCGGCTCGTGACCGCTTA
Organism: Caldilineaceae bacterium SB0664_bin_27; assembly: GCA_009838625.1. Lineage (GTDB taxonomy): Bacteria > Chloroflexota > Anaerolineae > Caldilineales > Caldilineaceae > Bin5. The sequence goes on along the minus strand of VXRG01000004.1, from coordinate 22,416 downwards.
CCGTATCAGGCACACTGCCAGTCGTTTTCTGATTCATCTGATGCTGGCCGGTGGCAGCGCATTTATGCTGATTCCGTTCTTTTGGCTACTTTCTTCTTCATTGAAAGCCCCCCATGAGATCTATGTTTTTCCGCCCAAGTGGATACCCGATCCGGTCCGCTGGTCAAACTACCGGGAAGTGTTCGAGGTTGTGGCGGTCGTGCGCTATACAGCTAATACCATGATTGTCACGCTCTTTTCTACGGTGGGCGTTATAATCAGCTCCTCCATGGCTGCCTACAGCTTTGCCCGGCTGCGTTTCAAAGGGCGAGACATAATGTTTGGGTTGATCCTCTCGACTGTGATGCTGCCGTACGTCGTGACGATGATACCCGTCTACATTCTGTTCACACGCCTGGGCTGGATCGGGACTTATCTACCCCTGATTGTGCCGGACTGGTTTGGCGGCCCGATTACGATCTTTCTGTTGCGCCAGTTTTTCCGCACAATTCCCTTGGAATTGGAAGACGCGGCCCGTATTGACGGGGCCAGTCGTCCTCGTATATTTGCCCAGATCATTCTTCCTCTGGCCCGGCCTGCGCTGACAGTCGTTCTCGTGTTGTCACTGCTCTACAATTGGAACGACTTTCTGGCGCCACTCATCTATCTGCATAAGCGAGATATGTTTACCCTGGCCCTGGGACTGAACGCGCTCCAACACTTCGAGAGCGGCCTCGATTGGACCCATTACGTGATGGTGCTGGCCACTCTGATGGTGCTGCCGGTCATCATTGTCTATTTTCTCGCGCAGCGGGCCTTCGTCGAAGGGATCGTCCTTACCGGGCTGAAAGGATAAGGACGTCTCATGAACGGCCGCCAGCTCGGTGTTCATCTGATGGTGTGGAGCGGCAGGATCGACGCCGACGAGATGGCCCTTTTCCCGACCATCAGTGAAATGGGTTACAACGGCGTTGAACTTCCCATCTTCGATCCAGCAACCCTTGACTTGACCGCTATCCGCCAGGCTTGCGTGAACAGTGGTCTGGCCTGCACCGCGTCCACAGCGATGGCCCCAGGACTCAGTCTTATTGATGACGAGCGCCGGACGCAAGGGGTGGCGTGGCTGCAGAAGGTAGTGCGCGCCGCGTCTGCCCTGGGCGCGGATCTCCTGTGCGGACCGATGGCCGTGCCTGTCGGTGAACTGCGGGGACGGGGATTTACCGGTCAGGAATTTGACAACTGTGTCCGATCTCTACAGGAGGTCGGCGCCGTTGCCTCGGCCGAGGGCGTGACGCTTGCGCTCGAGCCGCTGAACCGCTTCGAGACGTTCATGCTCAATACAGTTCAGGATGGCGTGCGCCTGATGAATGCGGTGGATCAGCCGTCGGTGGGCTTATTGCTGGATACGTTCCACATGCACATTGAGGAAAAGTCTACGCCGGACGCCATCCGCCGGGCCGGAATGCATATCAAACATTTCCATTGCAGCGAAAACGATCGCGGCGCAGTCGGTAGCGGACAGGTGGATTGGACCGGGACATTTCAGGCGCTGGCTGATGTCCGATACAGTGGCTGGCTGGTGGTGGAGTCCTTCAACGCGGTCATTCCGGAGTTGGCGGGAGCGACATGCATTTGGCGTCCACTGGCCGAAAGCCCTGACGCGCTGGCGAAAGAGAGCCTGTCTTTCCTCAAGCGCAAAAAAGTGCACGCAACGTGAAGTGCTGCAAGCGCACTTCACATTTCATGGTCAACAGTTTTTCCCTGAGATCTGAAAAATGTTCTCCCTTGATGTCCATTGCCACTTTTTTCCTGAAGCTTTTTTGGACGCGGCCCGTGGTCCGAATACGCTCCAATCCAAAATTGAACAGCGAGCTGACGGCCAGGAACATCTGGTCTGTCCGGGCAACTTCGATCACCCGCTGACGCCGGATTTCTATGCGGCCGAGCAGATGCTGGCTGATATGGACAGCGCGCAAATCTCAATGGCGGCCATCTCTTCCGCGCCCCCAACGCTTTCTTACTGGGCAGAGGCCGGCGCGGCCAGGGAGCTGGCATCGCGCCTGAATGAGAGCATCGCTGAACGGGTGGCCGAGTATCCCGATCGGTTCCTGGGGCTGGCGACGGTTCCCCTGCAGGACATTGCCGCGTCCGTTTCCGAAGCAAAACGAGCGGTCAATGAACTCGGGTTGCATGGTTTTCAGCTCGGTTCCAATGTAGGCGGAAAAAATTTGAATCATCCTGATTATTTCCCTCTTTTCGAGACGATCGCCGAACTGAACGCGCCGGCATTCATCCACCCGTATATCCCTGCGGGTGAGGAGAGAATGCAGGACTACTACTTGCACAATCTGCTGGGCATGGTGGCCGAGACTGGCTTGGCGATTGCATCGGTTATTTACGGCGGCATCCTGGAACGTTGGCCGAATCTGAAAATCATCTTTGCTCATGCCGGCGGCGTCTTTCCCTATGTTGTAGGGCGTATGGATCACGGCTACAAGGTGCGCTCCCAGGAATGTGCCGCCGCCATTCCGCATCCGCCCAGTCACTATTTGAGACAGGTCTACTTCGACTGCATGTCTTTTCACCCGCTGGCCCTGCGCTATCTGGTGGATATGGTCGGCGCCGATCATGTGTTGATCGGCAGCGATTATCCTTTCGATATGGGGCCTGTCGGCGGTCCCGTGGCGGAGGTGCTGGCCAATCCCCATTTGTCAGATGAGGAGAAAGAGCAAATCTGCGGCAAGACCGCGGCAACGCTCTTTGGGTTGACGAACCATCTATAGAAGATCACCGACTGAGAAAGTGAAATGTCCGCTATGAAACGGTACGAATTCGGGGTCGTTTCCGATGAGATCGATCAGGACTTTGCGCGTGCCTGTTCGATCGCCCGCGAGGAGGGTATGTCCTACGTGGAGTTGCACAACCTATGGGGCAAGTCGATCCACGAGCTAACCGACACGGAGCTGGATCGGGCACTGCGGCTCACCGAGGAGAACGGCCTGCGCACCCATCTGGTCTGTGGGATGTTCTTCCGGCCTTTCACCCTGGCCGATCTCTCCCTGGACGAGATGGAGAGCCATCCTCGCTTTCAAGAGCACATGGAACGCCTGGAGCGCTTCATCACCATTGCTCATAAATTCAAGGCGCCGAACATTCGCACGTTCGGCTTTACACGGGATGTAGGCGGCGACAACCCTTCGCCCCGCTCCCCGGACGGCGGCGGTCTGGATGAGGAAACTCTGGCCAAGATCGCCAAAGGCATCCGAATCGCCTGCCAGCGGTTAGAGGATGAAGGACTGGTGTTGGCCTTGGAAAATGCCCGCTCTCTTTACGCCAATACCGGTGGCAACATGCGGCTAGTACTGGACGCCGTGCAGATGCCGAATCTTAGAATTATCTGGGATCCGGCCAACGCCTTCGTCGCCGGCGAAGACCCGGCAGTCGGCTATCAGCAGGTGAAAGGCCACATTGTCGATATTCACTGCAAGGATGCAGTTGTGCTCGACGAGGGCACTGGCCTGACCGCTTGGGCGCGCATCGGCGACGGCGGAACCGACTGGCAGGCTCATCTCACCCTGCTGCAAAACGAGCCGGTCGATACCTACACAGTTGAAACGCACTGGCAGGCCAACGGTCAGGACAAGGCTGCCAACACACGCCAAACATTTGCAAGTCTGAAAGACCTTATCGCCGGCCTGCCATAGAGCTAGGAACAAGAGGGCGTACAGAAACGGTGCGACGCGAGCCGACTTCGTCGGTGCCGTTGCGCCTTTTGTAATCCCCCATAACCTTCTCTGCGCGCTACTGCCCAGCCTCCTCCGTCGACCCAATCGGGAAATCAGCGGGCAGCGTCTCTGTCAACCGCTCTTCGTCAAAGCCGCAACGCGGGTGCCCAAATCCGCTGAGACTCTTTCCATCCGGCTGCAGATCGAAAATGATGTTGTCGTCGGCACTTGCGCTCACACCTGCCGGGATGTAATCCAACTGCAGGACATCTCGCACTTTCCATGCGACAATGTGGTCGGCGCAAGGCGTGTCGCCGCTGATACCGATTGCCCCCACCAGGCTGCCGCCCGCGTTGTAAAGTGGAAGCCCGCCCCCGGAGCGGCTCCACCCGCCCGGCCTCTCCCCCACCAACGGGTCACCTGTTTGACCATAGTCGCTCGCAGGTCCCGCGTAGGCAGTCGCAGTGTCCAGGGGAATGCTGCCGTGCAAGCCGTACAGGTTCCCTTCCGGTTGCGTAGCCGAATAGAGATTGCTCGTGGAAAGGGCAAGCCGCGTCAGACTGAAGGCATTGGCCGCACTGGCTTTTTGCACGGAGAGCAGGCGGCCCCCCGGCCACTGAGAGCCTCTGTTTGCCCCCGAGAAGGCAATTGCGCAAACCACTCCGTCGCGGTCAACTACAGTTGCCCACATATGATTTCCCAGGCCGCTGTTATTGCCGCCTGCCACAATTCTCTCCAGCGCCCCTTTCACCGCGTCGTGGCCTGGCAGGCTGTCGCAACCGGTGACGAACTCGGGCTCGTGTTGGCTTACCGTCGCGCTCTCCACAAAGCGGGTCGAAGGCGCCCCTGGCACAGCCACCCCTTCAAATCGGATCACTTTACCGCGTCCAGGTTCCCCTACGCTGGCGCCGTTGATCGTCACATACGCGTTTCCGTTGATGTCAAAGTCAACTGACGTCGGAAAGGGCAGCCCGGTAATGACATCCTGTGATGTTTCCCCTTCGCCCACGCGGATCACCGCCCCGCTGTTCGGAATCGGGCCTTCGTCGGTGAAGATGCCGAAGCGTACGGCATACAGCTCGCCGTCCGGGGCAGTGCGCAAATCCGTCAACATCGTCAGATCGGTGGCATAGTCCTCAACGTCTCCCGCAACCGGGTCGACCACGACGACTTTCGCCGATCCGGGCAGGAAGGGGAATCCAGGAAGCAGCGAAACGTAAATTCGCCCGTCCGCCCCAAAAGTGACGCCCGTCGGCACTGGGTCCGACTCCAGGGCTCCCCCCCGATAGGGATTCGGCAGCGGACCGGGAATGCCATAAAATACGGCAATCACTTTGGCAGTTTGGCTGACCACGTCTACTTGCACAAGCGTGTTGGCTCCCGCCTCCGCCACGTACAGAAGACCGTCCGGTCCTGCGGTCAGCCCGTAAGGATGAGACTCCAGAACATAACCGTCCGGGTTGAGTTCCTTCTCCAACTTCCACAACGGAACGACTTCCAACACGGAGCCCTGCAATACACGCAATACTGCGGCCGTGTCCGGCAGCGCTTCTTCACTGGCTACACCCTGCCAGACGCCGGCTGTCGCGTACATCTCATTATTCAGGAGCGCCAGTCGGGCTCCTCCGACAATATCACTGCCCAGAAAAATCGAAGGCAGGGTCGCCACGAGCTGGGGCTGGCCGCCAGGCGTTACACGTACGACCCGCGCCGTGTTCCCATAGGTTGCCTTGATGAATTCATTCGTATTGGGATCAAGGCCGCCCACCTCTACTTCCTGTTCTCCGCCCAGTCCGACGTCAATGACCCAGACGCTGCCGTCATCGATGGCCAGCACACCCTGGGGCCCGTTCAGGCCGTCCACGATCACTGTGCCGCCGCTTTCCCGTTCCTGCGCCCGCGCGCTGCGGGAGGCAGTTCCAAGCGCCGACAGAACTGCAAGCGCCATAATGCAGTTGATGAAAATGCGGATGGCTTTCAATTGACTTCTCCTCTCGCGCGCCGATTGATGGACATGACACGGAACGCGAAAACGCACTTCGAACAGGAAACTCGCCTGTCAATGTAAGTTCGACCGCGACGCCCCCAAACCCTTACTCGCCCGCCAGGAAGACGATGAGCGCTTCAAGGTCATCCTCAGGAATATGGCGATAGGAAGGCATCTTGTGGGGACTCATTGCAAACCCCTCGACAAAGTACTTGTCGGGTTCGATGATACTCTCGTACAGGTACGTGTAAACATCGGTCGCTTCGCCGCTGTATGCAGGGTCTTCGATCCGGGCGGCAGCCATTTCGACCATTTCGCCGTGTGTAGGCCCGAATATGCCTCTCGTACCTGCGCTTTCCAGCTGGTGACAGACGCCGCAATATTGCTCCTTATACACCGCCAGTCCCCGGGCGGCCAAGGCGGCCAGCTCCTCTTCCGAAAGTCTGCTCAGTTCCGACGCGCTGCGGACGCCATTGCCCTCGACCCTCCGAATCATCAGCGCGACGTGCAATATCCAGGAAATCCGCAAGACATCTCCCGTTTGAAGAGCCCGCTCACTGTACTTGCGGTTCACTTCTTTTAACGCCTCAACGTTGATACCCGTTTCTTCCGCAATACTTTCCCATGTATCTCCCGGCTGGACCGCATAAGTGCCCGCCAGGTTGCGGCCGGATTCCGTGCCCTCCTTCTGCTGCTTCGCCGTAACGTATGAAGAGGCCAAAGCAGGAGGGCCCCCTGTCCATCCGCGTGCAGCCCCCACTCTTCGCAACTTATCCGGCAATTGTCGAATCGTGATCTCATCGCCGGCCCGAACATCAACCCCGCGCATTACCCACAAATCGAAGTTGTCCAGCAACAGATCCAGATACGTGACGGAGTACCTTTCGGCAACTCTCTCCCAGGAATCTCCCGCCTGCACTTCATGGATAATCGGCTGCGCTGCGGCATCCGCAATGAGACCGGGAATAGCCAACTGGTCGCCCGCCCGGATCTCATCTCCCCGCAGCTGCCACAGTTCTGCATTGGTCTCTTTCAACAGATCCGGCGCCAAATCGAATCTTCCAGCGATCAAGGACCAGAATTCACCTTCTCTAGCCGTGTAAACGTAGGCTAGGGAACTTTCAACTGTGTACGGCCGCACAAAGCCGGCGTCCGCCACCGGTGCAGCGGAGTCGCTCCGCCCCTGTGCCCTCGATTGGTTTGTCCCTTTCACCGCTTGTTGGGCGATGTCAGGTGTAGGCCCAGGTGTTACAGTTGCAGCGCTCCCTTCCGCTTCCTGCTGTGCAAGAGCCACCGACGGCTCTACCGTCGAACTGTCGAGGGACAGGTAGTAAACAGTGAAGCCTAACACAATAAACGCGCCGAGCAACACCCCGCGCGACAACAGATTGAGTTGCCTGCCTGCTCCGCGAATGCGGCCATACCATCCAGGTTTCCTGTCTGAGCTACTCATCTTTTCCGCTTCTGCGAACGTTTCGGAGAGAAAAAAATAAGAGAGGAATTGGAGATTCGTTCTCTCTATCAACTCCTCTCTCTATCAATCCTGCCACTCAATATCTATTCTATCCACATCACGGCGAAAACGAAAGAAGCGGTTTTCTTATGTGTCCACGGCCGTGGTCTAACAAGAGGCCGCCGCAACAACGAGTGTCTTCTGCGTTTTATTCAGAGCCGCCGGCCGACCCGCCCTCCTCTGACGCCTCCGGTAGAACTTCGCTCTCACCAAAAACAGGTAGACTTTCCGGATCCCCTTCTACCTCAATGGTCCAGGCTGCAATCCAACCCGTCAGTTCGCCGGTTGTTGTAACATACCAACTGCTATCTTCCAGCCGGCCGATTACCCGATATGTCTGGTCGCTGCTGAGAAGCTCCAGTACAGGCCCGCCAGCTGATGGAAGGGCACGCAGATTGACAGACGGATGCAGAAGAGTGCCTTTCAGGCCGGACAGCGTTCCTGACGTGACCGTATCAAAGTTGCTCTCTAGAGGCTCATACGAACCGATCTGAGCCAGAGCGGTTGCTGTCGCCTGCGCAGTGACGGGCGCCCCTCGGTTGGCCGGAAACAGGACCGCGACGATTATCGCGAGGATCAGGCCACCGATGATCAGAAGTGGCCAGCCTCTCCACGCCTGAGGGATATGCGGCGGCGGCGGTATGGCTGCCGGACCCTGGTAGGTTGGCCCGACCAGGCGAGGCGGTCTCTGCACATCGGCCCGTTCAAAATTGGTGAAAATCGCCGCCAGCTCGGCTTCGTATCTGGGGTCTATGCGCCACTCATTCAGCCTCGCATTGTACGCACGCCCTGTTTCCGGAATGGCCGCATTGACAGCGTCGTGTATCGCCGTGAAATCCTCCGCCCAGCCCACGCGCACATAGATCCAGCCCTGTTCCTGGCGCTGGTACGATAGCCACGCATCCGGAGGCTCGATTCGTTTGCGGGCAACTTCCAACGCCTCTTCGGTCAGGGGAACGAGCTGCGCTTCCTTCAACTCCTCGTCGTGCGTCCAGCGTTTCAGAGGATTTGAAAGCAGCCGGTAAGCCTCATTTACCTTCGCCAGAAACGGGTCCGACTGTTCGGTCCCCGCGATCAGGACGGAATCGTCCAGATATTCCCCCGTATGCAGTCGGACTTGGCGCCGGTACGCGGCGTCAAGTACTTCCTGCGAAGCGTTAGGCTGAACCCCCAATATATGATAATAGCTTTCCAGGGATCTGTTATCCACCATCCGCGGCTCGTATCAGCCCTTATGAAGGCCCCCCAACCACAGACTCCTTAGTCCGAAAACCGTGTATGGCCCCGAGACACGAGTGTGATACGTCCAAAAGCTCTTCCCAACGCCTCTCTCCCGGTTTCTCGCGCTCGGACTCTCTAACGGCTGACTTCATCAGAAAAACCGCCGCTTTCCACCAGGGCAGCCACCTCCTCCCTTTCGAATACGCCCATGTCGCCGGGAATCGTAAACTTCATCCCCGCGGCCGCCGCCCCCCACTTCAGTGCGTCGGCCAACCAGTCCTCTCGGTCATGGTGCAGGTAACGGTAGAGAACGCCCGCTGTGAAAGCATCTCCCGCGCCAATGCGCCCGATCGTTCCGCCCCCCGGAAAGATCGGCTGGCGAATCGGGTCCTGCCCCGGTACCGCCGCAATTGAACCGTCGGCGCCTAAGGTGAGAATGACAGTTGCCTGCGGAAACTTCTGCCGTAGCGCGGCGAGCGCCTCTTCGGGCGTGATCTCTTCAGGCAGGCCATAGTGGGTCTGCGCATCCCGAATCGGCGCAAATACAATGTCTGCCGCCTCGGCAAAGGGATGGCATCCCCTGCGTGATTCTTCGGGACTCCAAAGCTTGGAGCGGTAGTTGAAATCGAAACTCACGCTCCAACCTGCCGCCCGCGCCAGCTCCAGAGCGCGTTTGGCCGTCGCCGCGGAGCTGTCGCTGATTGCAAGAGTAATGCCAGTCAGATGGAGATGCCGCCCGCCCGCCTTGCTGAAGAGTTCTACCGGAAGTTCATCCGGTGTCATGCGGCTCGCCGCCGAATCGGCCCGGTCGTAGATAATCGAAGTGGCCCGGGCGCCGTCGCCGAACTCAACAAAAAAAGTCCCCAAACGCTCTCCCTCTGCCCAGACAATTTGGGACGTGTCCACGCCGTGTCCCATCAGGGTGCGCGCAATACGCCTCCCCAGGGCATTCTCCGGCATGCGCGAAATCCACGTCGTCCTCACGCCCAGCCGGGCCAGGGCCACCGCCGTATTCGATTCGGTTCCGCCCGCCTCCAGCTCGAAGTAGGCCGCCTGTTCAATACGCAATTGGCCTGGCGGCGTCATTCGCAACAGCGTTTCGCCTAGAGTAACTACGTCAAACCTGCTCATTTCTCCGCCCGCGCCTCCCTTACGGCTGACACAAACCTGCGAGCCTGCTCCGTTACGGCCTGCCAGCTGCCGTCCGCGATCCAGTCCTTGCGTACAAGGGCACTGCCGACACCTACCGCCACCGCGCCGGCACGCACAAATTCTCCGGCATTGTCCAGCCCCACACCGCCTGTGGGCATCAGCTTCAGATGGGGCAGCGGCGCCAGTATGTCTGTGAAGTAACCCGGCCCGAGCTTGGTCGCCGGAAAAACTTTGACGACCGCCGCGCCGGCCTGCCACGCATTCTGCACCTCCGATGGCGTAAATGCCCCCGGCATCACCGGTACCTTGAGCCCGGCGCAATAGGCCACCGTGGGCAGGTCCAGTGTCGGCGCGACCACAAACTGGGCTCCTCTGGCGATTGCCGCCGCCGCCATATTTCGATTCAGTACCGAGCCCATCCCCAAGGCCGCCGTGCCTTGAGCGAAGGCAGGTACGCGCTCCCGCAGCAGCGAGAGCGCCTCCAGCGCGCCCGGACTAGTCATGGTCAGTTCGACAGCCGTTACACCGCCGTCCAGAAGAGCCTGGGCCAGCTCGGCGGCCCCCGCCAGATCCGGCAGCCGGACGACCGGTACCACCCCACCTTTTTCGATTATCTGGACTGTATTTTGGGCGTTACTCACGTGCAAAGTCCTCTACACATTTCAGACGGAAAAGTATCCTTAACTCTATCCTACCAGGCCAGACATAGGCAAACGGGACGCAAATACGGCCCTTCGCAACAACCGGACTTTTCGCCTGAATTCGCCGGCGAAAGCAGGGTCGGCGCCCGCGGCTGCCGCCGCCTGACCAATGAAGCAGTCGCGAACTGTTTTCCCTGGTTCACCCTACCCGGTACTGCTTCAGCAGCTCGTAATTCGGCGTTATCCCCAACCCTGGGCGGTCCGGCGCGTCCACATTCCCGTCCGCGTCCAGCTTCATCGTCTCCTCAAAAATCTGCATGCGCAGCGGGTCCACAGTCTCACGGTAAAACTCCAGGATCAGGCCGTTGTTGATGGCGCATACCAGGTGGACATGAACCTCTTGCGCTCCATGCGGAGCGATCACCAAGTCCTCCGCTGACGTCAGCGCGGCTACCTGCATAAACTCAGTGATGCCTCCCAATATCTGGGCGTCTGCATTGATGATTGCCGCCCCTTCCCGTTCGATCAAATCCCGAAAGCCGTAGCGAGTGTATTCGTTCTCACCCGTGGCTATCGGAATCGACGTCGCCTTCGCCACGCGGGCGTGCCCCCGGTAGTCGTCAGGCGCCACTGGCTCCTCGAACCAGAACGGCTCATACTTTTCCATCTTGCGTGCCAGCTCGATCGCCTCGTGCGCCTTGTAGGCGTTGTTGGCGTCGACCAGCAGCTTGACCTCCGGCCCGATCGTCTCTCGCACAACCCGTACCCGTTCCACGTCCTCGTTTATCGGCACACCGCCGACCTTCATCTTGATCGCCTTTGCGCCCAGCGTCAGGTTCTCTTCCATCTCCTCCGCCAACTCCCGCAGTCCCTTGCCCTCCTCATAGTATCCGCCTGCGATATATGCGGGAATGCTGTCACGGTAGCCGCCCAGGAGCTGGTAAACAGGTCTGTTCACTGCCTTGCCGATCAGGTCCCACAAGGCGATGTCGATGGCGCTAATCACGCGTGTCGACAGCCCCCGACGCCCTACCAATTTAGGCAGCCACATGTCCTCCCATATGCGCCGGTAGTTGAAGGGATCCTCGCCAATCACGACAGGCTTGAAATAGTCGATCAGGGTCGTCGTAAGATCGCTGCCCTGCCCTGACGCTGTGCCGCCTCCCCAGCCCACGCCGGTAATCCCTTCATCCGTGTAAATGTGGACCAGGTTCAGGCTGACATCCACGTAGGTATATTTCCCATTGCTGATCGGCTTCGGCCGCGGCCAAGCGTACCTTTCAACCGTCATATCAGTGATTCTCATTTCCAGTTCCCTTTCGTGGCGTGATCGTCCGAGTCGGACGCAAATCTACAGTTCAGCCTTCGTTATACGTCCATTTCCAGCCCACCACAAACTTCAGCAACTCGAATCACCCAATCCGACATCAGGCGCAACCCTCACTTACTCCCGTTCTCCCATACCATCCAGCATCCGCGATGACACGCGTTGACCTCTGGCCGCAAAAGTGGATCCCATTATGGGGGCGAACTTTAGAGTACATCAGTCTGCGACTTGACCACACCCAGCACACGATCCGATCTTCTGCAGAGGAATCAGCAGCTCTCACTCCTCTCCACTCTCTCCTCACTTGTGTTCCCACCCCAATTCCGGGTTGCACACGGCGACTGCCTTTCCTAGACACGCCCTTACCGCTCTGATACACTGAAATTCATTTCCATGTCGTCATAAACCGCTCACAGAAAGGGCCAACAGTGAAGATCCTGGTAACCGGCGCCACAGGCCGGGTTGGCGCCAATCTGGTCACACGCCTGCTGGAAGCAGGCCATGAGATCAGAGCCTTCACCTATCCCGGCGACGCCAGCCGCGCCCACAAGCTGGACGCCTTTCCCCGCGTCGAAACGGCCACCGGCGATCTGCGGAACCTGGAAGATGTTAGCCGTGCGGTCCAAGGCGTCGACGCCATCTACCACCTGGCCGCGGCCTTCATGGCCCCTTTCGACAATCACCAGTACCTGGAAATCAACGCCATGGGCACGCTCAACCTGCTTGAAAGCGTGCGCGCCCACTGCCCCAATCTCCACCGTTTCGTCTATGCCAGTACCGTCGCCGTCTATCTGCGCCTCGAGGAAAATGGCCGCTACTTCGAGGAGCCGATTCACGAGGACATGCACTCCAGCTACCACCAGATGCCCTATTTTCTGACAAAATGGGTCGGCGAAGAGTTGACCATGGCCTACCATTACCAGTACGGCCTGCCTGCCGCCTCCTTTCGCTTCTCCACGATAATCGAGCCAAGCGAGTTCTTCAATGAAGCCGGCCTGCCCAAACTCCTGGCCTTCAGCTCCGCATACGAGCAGCACAAGTCCATGCAATGTAATGACCCGGACACGCAGGTCATGCTCGACCATCTCAACGCCCAGTGGACCGGCAACGACCAACTCCTTCTCAGCCGAAACCCCAACGGAGTCCCCTACAAAGAGCACTTCAGCGATGTGCGCGACATCGCCCGCGGCCTGGTGTTAGCCATCGAGAGGGAGGAAGCCGTCGGCGAAGAGTTTAACCTGGCTGGCGATGTGATCATCGATTGGGGACAGGCTGTTCCCCGTCTGGCCGAACGTTTCGGCGTCAGCTACACCGACGCGCGCCTGCCGACGCCTGTCCATTACACCCTTGACCTGACCAAAATCAGGACACGGCTCGGCTTCGAACCACTGTACGATCTGCATAGTGTAATCGAGACCGCAGAAGCCATTCGCCGCGGTGAAGAAACGGACGTGGTGCCCACCGGCATCCGCTACGGACAGGTCTGAAGCTTGGCCAGCCGCCTCTTCGAGAAGGCGTGTATCCACACAGCGAAGTCGACCGGCCGGTTTGGCAGGGGGAAACAGGTGCCGGATAATAGGCAACTGGCTACTTAGTCAACTGTCGTTTACAAGAGCTTATCCAATGTTCAGCGGACAGCTTTTTTTCTCAAGAGTTTCTGAGAAACCAAGAACCTTGAATTCGAGAATCCGAAAGGTCCCGCAATGAAAATCCTGGTAACCGGCGGCACGGGCCGCATCGGCGCCAATCTTGTCACTCGTCTCCTGGACAAAGGGCACGACGTCCGTTCGCTCGTCTATCCTGGCGACGCCAGCCGCGCACATAAACTGGATGCCTTTGCCAAAGTGGAAACCGTGACAGGGGACCTGCGCAACCTGGAGGACGTCCGCAACGCCGTAAAAGGGGTGGATGTAATCTACCACATCGCAGCAGCCTTCGGCGGTCCCTTCGACAACCGCCAGTACCTGGACATCAACGCCATGGGGACGCTCAATCTCCTCGAAAGCGTTCGCACTGATTGCCCTAACCTCCACCGCTTCATCTACGCCTGTACCGAGGCCGTCTACTGGAAGCTGGAGGACTACGGCCGATACTTCGAAGAGCCTATCACCGAGGACATGGTGGCCCAGTACCACCAAATGCCCTACTTCCTCACGAAATGGATCGGCGAAGAGCTTGCCATGGCCTACTACTACCAGTACCAGGTGCCCTCGACCTCATTTCGTTTCGCCACCGTACTCGAACCGAGCGAATTCTTCAACGAGGCCGGCATCCCGATGCGCCTTGCCTTCAGTGCCGCATACGACCGCTACAAATCCATGAACGGCAGCGATCCCGAACAGCAGGCGTTGCTCGACGACCTCAGGGCCCAGTGGACCGGCGAAGATCAACTCCTTCTCAGCCGCAACCCCAATGGCGTCCCCCATAAACAGCACTTCTGCGATGTGCGCGACATCGCCCGCGGCCTTATTTTGGGCATCGAAAAAGAGGAGGCCGTCGGCGAAGAGTTTACGTTAGGAGGCGCCGCTATCATTGACTGGGGAGAAGCCGTCCCCTGGCTGGCCGAACGCTACGGCCTCAGTTATGCCGACGCCCGTCTGCCTGAGGCGAACTACTTCACTCTGGATCTGACCAAAATTCAGACCCGTCTCGGCTTCCAACCCAAGCACGACCTTGTCAATGTCGTCGAGACCGCCGAAGCCATCCGTCGCGGTGAGGAGACCGACGTCGTCCCAACCGGTGTACGCTACGGGGAAAGCTGAAGCGCTGCCCTTGCCCTCCGCCCTGAAGTGGGGAGCCCAAATTCTGAAAGAAGGAGGAATACTCTAGATGAACAGTGCCACGATTTCCGCCATCGAATGGGGCACGCTCGTGGGCCAGCGCCCGCGACAGGCCGGCTGCAACTCTCGCGGGCCCGTTCACGGCAATGAAGTCCAGGTGCCCCTGGCCCGGATTGCCACGTCCGACGGAACAACGGGATTCGGCGCCTGCCGGCCCTTGTCCCAGCAGGAAGCACACGCCTATCTCGGCGAACGCGTTGAGGACCTCATCGACCCCGCGAATGGAGTAGCGCCGCAAGCCGCTTCCCTGGAGTTCCCGTTGTGGGACCTGCAGGGCCAGCGCACGGGCCGCCCCGTCTACCAACTCCTGGCTGAGGCGGCCGGCAGGACCGTTGCTGAGCCCCCGCTGGTTCGCTGCTACGACACCTCCCTCTATATTGACGACCTGCACCTCTCAACCGACGAAGAAGGCGCAGCTCTCATCGCCTCCGAAGCCCGCTTCGGCTATGAGCACGGCCACCGCTCCTTCAAAATCAAGGTAGGCCGCGGCGCCCGCCACATGCCCCTTCTCGAAGGCAATCGCCGCGATGTGGCCGTGATCCGGGCCGTGCGCGCTGAAGTCGGCCCTGACGCCGCCATCCTCATCGACGCCAATAACGGCTACAATCTGAACATCTCCAAGCAGATCCTGGCCGAAACCGCCGACTGTAACGTCTTCTGGCTCGAAGAAGCTTTTCATGAAGACGGGGCACTCTATGAAGACCTGCATGACTGGATCGAGAGGGAGGGTCTGTCAACAAACATAGCCGACGGCGAGGGCCTCGCCTCCCCCATGCTCCTCGACTACGCCCGCGACGGCTTCGTCGACATCATCCAGTACGATATCTTCAGTCACGGCATGACCAGTTGGCTCGAGACCGGCGCCCGCCTGGACGAGTGGAATGTAAAGACCGCGCCCCATCACTACGGGCGCCACATAGGCAACTATGTCTCCGGCCATCTCGCCGCCGCCGTCGACGGCTTTCTCTTCATCGAATGGGACGAGTGCTCCACGCCCGGGCTCGACGGCTCCGCCTACCAGGTGGAAGAAGGACACGTGCGCATGCCCGACGGGCCCGGTTTTGCGCTGCAACTGGATGAGGAACTCTTCCAGCAAGCTGTCGCCTCCAACGGCTTTGCCGTTCAACATTGACGGCGCCGGCTCCGACCATTTCACACTGATTCAGTTGTTTTTTCAACACAGGCAGAGCAACATATTGGCGCTGGTGCACAATCTTTTCTACAATTCCCGATAACTGACCGAAAGTGGCAGGAGTTTCGCAAATGCGGGGCACGCGAATTGCTTCAATCGAATGGGGTACCCTGACGGGCCGCCGACCCCGCCTTGCCGGTTACAACGCGCGCAAAAGGGACGACCACGGGTGGGAAGCGTCCATTCCCCTTGCGCGCATTTCAACCGCCGACGGATCTGCCGGTTTCGGTCTCAGCAATCTGACCAGCCAGCAGGCCGAACTGTTTCTCGGCTCGTCCCTGAACGACCTGATAACTGTCGAAAAAGGTGTCGACCCAAGCGCTTTCGCCATTGAGAGCCCACTCTGGGACCTGCTCGGTCAGCGCACAGGTCGCCCTGTCTACCAGATCCTGGCAGATCGCGCCGGCAGGAAAGTTACAGAGCCCCTGCGCGTGCCTTGCTACGACACCACCTTGTTGATCGACGACCTGCACCTTTCCACCGACGACGAGGGCGCGGCCCTGATCGCCTCGGAAGCCCGCTTCGGATACGAGAACGGACACCGCGCCTTCAAAATCAAAGTAGGCCGCGGCGCCCGCCACATGCCTCTTGAGGAAGGCAACCGCCGCGACATAGCCGTCGTTCGGGCCGTGCGCGCCGCTGTCGGCCCCGACTCCGCTATCCTCATCGATGCCAACAACGGCTATACACTAAATATCGCCAAGCACATCCTGAGCGAAACTGCCGACTGCAACATTTTCTGGATCGAGGAAGCCTTCCACGAGGATGACGAGCTTTACGAGGATCTGCACGCCTGGGTCTCACAAGAGGGTCTGTCCATCCTCATCGCCGACGGCGAAGGAGCCGCCTCGCCTCATCTGCTGGACTACGCCCGCAGAGGGATCGTCGACGTTGTGCAATACGACATATTCAGCTACGGCATGACAAAGTGGCTGCAAACTGCGCCCAAACTGGACGCCTGGAACGTTCGCACCGCGCCCCATCACTATGGACGCCATCTGGGCAATTTCGTCTCCGGCCATCTAGCATCCGCCGTCGAACAGTTTGCTTTCGTCGAATGGGATGAGCTCACGACGCCCGGCCTGGACACATCCGCCTACTCAGTGAAAGATGGTTATGTCTGGCTGCCGGACGCGCCCGGTTTCGGCCTTAAACTGGATGAAAGCCTCTTCAAGCAAGCCGTGAATGAAAGCGGCTTTGTCGTGAATGCCAGTTGACATGAACAGTCATTCAAAAATCCCGAACCACCACATTCATGCCGCCACCATCGAGTTGAGCAATGCCTGATACCCCCTCAATGCAGGAAACGATCCGCCGTCTGCACGAATACTGGGCCGCGCACGGCTGCCAGATCTGGCAGCCCCACAGCGAAAAACTGGGCGCCGGTACCATGAATCCGGCCACCGTCCTGCGCGTGCTCGGCCCTGAACCCTGGAACGTCGCCTATGTCGAGCCCTCATTCCGCGCCGACGACGGCCGCTACGCCGAAAACCCCAACCGCATGCAGATGCACACCCAGTACCAGGTGATCCTCAAACCGGACCCCGGTAACCCACAGGAGCTCTATCTGAGCAGCCTGGAAGCCATCGGCCTGCAGCGTGACCGCCACGACATCCGATTCGTCGAAGACAACTGGGAGTCCCCTGCACTCGGGGCCTGGGGTCTCGGTTGGGAAGTCTGGCTCGATGGCCAGGAGATTACCCAGTTCACCTACTTCCAGCAGGCTGGCGGTGTCAGCCTCGACCCCGTCAGCGTCGAGATCACCTACGGGCTGGAGCGCATCGTTATGTATCTCCAGCAGCGGACCGAGGTCTGGTCGATCGACTTCGACGGCGTCCACACCTACGGCGAAATCTACCGCCAGCAGGAGATCGAACACTGTATCTACAATTTCGAGCTGGCCGACGTCGGACGCCAGCGTACCCTGTGCGATCTTTATCACGCCGAGGCCGATGCCTGCATCGAGCGCGGCCTCGTCGCCCCCGCCCACGACTACGTACTCCGCCAGAGCCAGGCCTTCAACATTCTCGACACACGCGGCGCCATCGGCGTCACCGAACGAGCCAAATTTTTCGCCGCCATGCGCAGCCAGGCCCGACGAATCTCCGAGCTCTATGTCGAACAACGCCAGCGCGAGGAATATCCCTGGCTGGAGAACGGCGGGGGGAGCAATGAAGGTGATGGGACGGTCAGCGAAAAAGCGGAGGCCTCACCCGCCCAGGTAGACGGGCCCCGGTCGCTGCTCATCGAGCTGGGAAGCGAAGAGCTGCCAGCAGGCGATGTTCCTGTGGGCATCCACCAATTGGAACTGCGGCTGCGCGAACTCCTGGAGCAGGCCCGCCTGACCTACAAAGACCTAACCGTCTCCGGTACCGCTCGCCGTCTCGTGGCGCACATCCGGGGGCTCAGCCCGCGCCAGCAGGACGAGACCCTGGAACGCCGCGGACCGCCCGCGGACCGCGCCTTCGACGCCGACGGCCAGCCCACAAGGGCCGCCGCAGGTTTCGCCCGCGGCCAGGGTGTCGAACCCTCAGAACTCGTCGTGCGTGACAACTATGTCTACGCCGTGACCCAACTGAAAGGCGAACCCGCCGCCGCCGTCCTGCCGCAACTCATCGAAGACCTACTCGACGGCATGCAGTGGGGCAGGACAATGCGCTGGAATCGCAGCAACAAGAGCTATCCCCGCCCTCTTCGCTGGATCGTCGCGCTTCACGGGTCAGAGGTCATCCCCATGTCCTGGGCCAATGTCAGCAGCGGGCGCGAAAGCCGCGGTCCCCGCTTCCGCGACGCCCAGGCCCGCCTGCCTGCCGGCGAATTCACCACCTTCACCATCGCCGATGCCGACACCTACTTCGCCGCCGCGGCCGACCAGGGCATCCAGCTTGACCGCCAAGACCGCCGCCGCCTCATCGCCGCCGCCGTGCAGAAGGCCGCCGCGCGCGCCCGCGACCTCGAAACGCCAGAAGCCTCCACGTTGCCTCCCGGCGTCTACGATTGGGAGGCGGACGAGGAACTTCTGGACGAGGTCAGCGACCTTGTGGAGGCGCCTCAGGCCGTCCTGGGTTCCTTCGAGACCCGCTACCTGGACCTGCCGCCACCGATTCTTACTGCCGTGATGAAGAAGCACCAGCGCTACTTCCCGGTCCTTGCCAAAGCCAACGACCCGGACTGCGCGCCCTCTCTGGCGCCCCGCTTCGTGACAATAGCCAACGCCGACGCTCTGGAACACCCCGATGTGGTGCGCCAGGGCAACGAGGGCGTCATCCGGGCTCGCTACGCTGATGCCGAGTTCTTCTATAACCAGGATACGGCCAAGCCCCTCGACACCTATACCCGGCGACTGGAAACACTCACTTTCCACGCTAAACTCGGGTCAATGCTCGAGAAAGCAGGCCGCCTGCAGTCCCTGGCCCCCCTCATCGCCCACTTGCTCGGCGCTGGCAACGAAGATGTTGAGACTTCCCGCCTGGCAGCAGCTCTCTGCAAGACCGATCTGGTGACCTCTATGGTTGTCGAGATGACCAGCCTTCAAGGGATTATGGGCGAGATCTATGCCCTAGAAAGCGGCGAACGACCCGCTGTCGCCCAGGCCATTCGCGAACACTACCTGCCCCGCTACGACGGCGATAGCATCCCCATGAGCAAAGCAGGCCTTGCCCTAAGCCTCGCCGACAAATTGGACAGCCTGGTAGGCCTCTTCGGCGTCGGCGTCACACCCAGCGGCAGCGCCGATCCTTTTGGCCTGCGCCGCGCCGCACTGGGCATTGTGAACGCCCTTACCGTCGGCAAGCACTCGTTCGACCTGACCGCCGCCCTCGGGGAGGCTGCCTCACAATATGGAGATCTTCTTTCTGACGATGCTGTCGGAAACGCACGCGACTTCGTCATTCGCCGCCTGGAAAGGAAACTGCGCGACAGCGGCCATCCGCCCGATGTCGTCGACGCCGTACTTGCCGCCCGCGGCGATGACCCCTTTGCAGCCGTCGGCGCCGTCCATCACCTGGCCGCGGCCGCCGCCTCCCCGGACTGGGAAGAGACCCTTACCGCCTACGCCCGCTGTGCCCGCATCGTCCGCGGCCTCGACCGCAAACTTCCACTGCAACCAGCTGCCTACCAGGAGCAGGTGGAACACGAGCTGCACAGCGCCTGTGACAGCGCGGCCGCGCAACTGAACGGCGCCGCAGACATCGCCGCATCCCTGGGCCGCGTTCTGGCCGAACTGGCGGCGCCCATCAACAGCTACTTTGACGCCGTGCTGGTGAATGCCGAGGAAGAGGAAGTGCGCCAGGCCCGCCAGGCCCTGATCCAGCGGATAGCCCGGCTCCCGGCGCCGGTCGCCGACCTCAGCCGTCTGCAAGGATTTTGATCGTCTGACTTGTACTTTCCAGCCTGCGAAAACAGGCTGACTGCTAGACACGAACCGAAAATTGAAATCTAGGAGGGAACAAAGCCATGGCTACCGACTATCTTGCAGGCAAAAAAGTGAGCGACGAGCAAATTGACGCTTGGGTGGACCAGTTTAATCGCGAAGGCTGTCTCTTCCTGCGCAATATGCTGCCGCCGGACTGGACCGACCAGATGCGCGCCGATCTGGACGTCGCTCTGCGCGACAATCCCAACGGGCTTAACAACAAGAGCCAACGCGCCCACCTCGCCCACCGCTTGTTCGAGACCAGTGCAGCCAATCTGCGCCTGTTCGACATGGAGCCGATGGTCTCACTGGCCGAAGCGATTATCGGGACGGACTGCCACGTCATCCACAACAACTCATTTATCTCCCCTCCCGGCGGCGGACTCGATGGCTGGCATCAGGACGATCGGCCCCACTATATTGTTAAGGACGGCGCCGCCCCGTCCAACGTGCATCTGCCCGTGCTCTTCTTCACAGCCAACTATTACCTGACCGACGTCATCGAAATCGAGCACGGCGGTACCGAAACCATTCCAGGATCACATCTATTCGGCGCCAGTCCCCCCTCCCGACAACTCGACGGAACCGAGTGGGAAGAGCGCATCCAGTACAACCTGGGACCCGCCGGCAGCGTGGTCCTCTTCAATAACCAGGTCTGGCACCGCGGCGGCCCTAACCGCAGCCAGCGCACTCGTTACATTACCCAGGTAACTTACGGCCGCCGCATCGTCGGCCATAAGTACTACCCGTTCATGAACTACACCATGCCTGAGCACGTCTACGCCGGCGCCGATGACCGCCTGCGCCGGCTACTGGGATTCCTGCCCCACGGCGCATACGGATAACAGCCGGCGAATGGCGCGGCCCTGACCCAGCTGCGGCCATGGCAGCTAGAGTCGTGAGAATCTGAAGATGAAGGGAATTGCTGGCAAGCGGGTCTTCGTATCCGCCGCAGCCGCAGGAATCGGACGGGCCATTGCCGATCGCTTCCTGCAGGCAGGCGCATTCGTGTGCCTCTGTGACGTAGACGAAACCGCTCTCAACCGGCTGGAGGGCTCCTCCGACGGGCTTCGCGGCGTCCGCGCCGACGTGGCAGACCCGGCCCAGATGGAAACCGCCTTCCAAGAGGTCGTCCAGATCCTCGGCGGGCTGGATGTGCTGGTGAACAACGCCGGCATTTCCGGCCCAACCGCAAACACTGAGAGCATCACGCCCGAGGACTGGCAGCGCACGATCGACGTGAACCTGAATGGCGCATTCTATTGTTCACGCCTCGCCATCCCCCTTCTCAAAGCAAGCGGCGGCGGCTCCATCATCAACATCGGCTCCACAGCGGGCCTCCACGGTTACCCACTACGGGCACCGTACGCGGCCTCCAAATGGGCCCTGGTCGGCTTCACCAAGACCATGGCAATGGAGCTTGGCCCCTTCGGAATCCGCGTCAACGCCGTCTGCCCCGGTTCCGTCCAGGGACCGCGCATCGAAGGCGTCTATGCCGCCAAGGCCGCCGCGCGCGGCGTCAGCGTCGAGGAGATCCGGGATGCATTTCGCCAGAAGAGTTCGTTGCGTACGCTAATTGACGCAGATGACGTCGCCGAGACCGTTCTCTTCCTCTGCTCAGCAGGCGGCGCCCGCATCGCCGGCCAGGTCCTCGCCGTCGACGGCCACACCGAAACCATGCGCATGTGATCGAGCCTCGCTTCAACCCCCAGCGCCCACTTTACCATGCCTGCCCGACCCAAATTAGAGGTCTGTCCGGTTTGAACAACCCCTCTATAACCGTTCCCACCAAACAGTGAAAACCAATTACTGCAAACTCAAGACTGTGGTGCATCCCGTATGGGGCTGGGCAGGGCAGGGGTCAGTGACTACGGCGACTGACTGAGAATATGGGTGGCGAGAGTGCGCGGCCTTGCGGGGGTAGTCAGTTTGCGGGAGCAAATTGCTTATTTGACAAAGGTCAAGGAGCCGTTCAGTTTAAGGGCTCAAGGGTGGATGACTTGGGGGTAATGTCCTGTTTTGTCCTGTTTTGTCCACACTTTAGGGGGGATGTACGATACTCCATATTTTTTCTGTCAGATGGGGCGGCATTGTTGCCTGGGCTGAAACCACCATTTCTTGAGTGATCATTGTGTGATCAAAAAAGGGAATCCGGGATGCGCCCGATTTCACATGGCAATGGCATCTAATCCGGTTTGCCAGCATTGCAGAAGTTAGCCAGAGGGTCGACGAAGGGCGGAACAGCAGTGGACAGAATTGCAGCGAACAGAACTGCAGTGGTTAGTGGAACGGCAGAGGTTTGAGGCGGCGCTTGCGCTGCCGGAGGTATACGAAAGTTCGCCCCAACATTGGGTTGCACCCCAAAAATGCGGGTGCATCCCAGATTTTTTGAGAGACAGAAGGGGGGTAGACTTGTAGTAGGAGA